>DATEFF010000024.1:0-2391 GCA_035280785.1 Saccharimonadales bacterium (SeqCode) | reverse complement strand
AGGTCAAAGAGGAGTTTGCACTGGACATTGCTGCGGAAAGCATCAACTATGTGCGCAAGTACCCTAGCACATTGACCCCAGGTAAATTCGCGTTCTTCCCTGTGGCGAAGTTGCCTGAGGGCGCCGCTTCTGAGGTTGTGTTTGGTAGCGAAGGCGTTGAATATCTCCTAATGACGCCTCAGGACTTTATCGCCAAGCAGGACGCATGGGCTGTCCTGCAAGAGCGCACGCAGGATTATCTCGACTCACTCAAGTAGGTGCTACTTTTGTTCGTCCTTTGGAGGACTGGTTGGCTTTGGTTCAGGTTGAGGGGCGCTTGGTCCCTCGGTTTTTGAAGGCGCAGGGGCAACAACGGGTTCGTCCTCAGCTGGCTTGAGTAGTTCGGCTCGGTCGCGGCGCTTCTTGATGACAGTTAGGATGATCCAGATCACAAAAGTGATACCGCCGGCGATACCGCTGATCAGGGCCAAGTAGTTGCCGACCGCAGGCGCTGCCTGGTGCATAATCGGTTCGGCAATTCCCGTTGCGACTGCGTTGCTGCCGGTCGACGCGTAGTCGCTGATCTTGAATGTCTTACCGACGTTCGCGACGATCAAGCCAAGTGCTAATGTCACGGCAAGTCCAAATGTCAGGCGGCCGGCCAGGTGCTTCGCAGCTTTTAGGTGTAGTCGCGATAACAACACCATCAATAGCCCACTAACGATCGCAATCAGGGGCAACCAGATGAGCCACATGCGCATGGTGTTGATGAGCTCAGGAAGGCGCTGTGATGGGTTGGCGGGAGTTTGTGCAGTTTGGCCGCTCTGTACCTGAGTGACTTCGCTGACGTTCTGTGTGTTGATGGGCTGGTTAAAGAAACTGATTCGATTACTGGCGTCGATTGCTATTGCGTTGGCGGTCTGCGCGGCGGTTGTCCCTGGGGGCAAACAGGTTGGATTACTCGCGTTAAACTGCGCAAGGCTTGTGCACCGTGGCATGGCGGCGAGCTGTGGCTCGAGGAGCGCAGAAAGCTTTTGTACGAATGTCTCTTTGCGCTCGGTCGTGTTGATCTCGAACTGGATGGTCGACGATTTGCTGTCGAGCCAGTTATAGGTGCTGTCCAAAACTTTCTCTGATGATTGCTGGACGTACGATGGGTCGAATGTTTGAACAAGCGCGAGCTTGATGGTCTCGGGTGAGATGTTTGTGCCCGTTGCTTCGACCTGACCCTTAACGGTTTTGTCGCTCGTGAGAATCGTATCGAGCAGGTTGTTGTAGACGCCGCTGTTGCTCAGCCAGCTTTTGACCTCTGTCCTATCCAGTAGTGTCGCATTGACGGTTTGTAATGTGACGAAGCCGCTGACAGCCAAGGTACAGACCAGGCTCAGCAATGATGCTATAAGTGCGCGCAGAAAATTCATAATACCCTCATTGTACTACGCCGCGCTAGGAGCTATCTGATATAATGACTCCTGTTATACGGAGAGGTGGCCGAGTGGTTGAAGGCGCTGGTCTCGAAAACCGGTGTGCGGGGTAACTCGTACCGAGGGTTCGAATCCCTCCCTCTCCGCCAAGAAAATAGCACAGGCTTTGGTCTGTGCTATTTTTTGGTATTCCCCTTATCTTTGACAAATCCACTTAAAAGGTAAACCATATACCCAGGTCCATCTCCGATCGAAAGGGGACCTTAGCATGCCAACCTTGAATCCTGCCGGCATTGTCGAGTACGAGTTCAACGAGAAGCGGCCCTGGAGCGACTTCCGCCCCGCCATCTTCGCGTTCCTGCTCGTTCTCCACGCTGCGGCGGTTGTCGCGATCTGGCGTCTCGCCGCGGGCCACATGCCTTCGGCGACGGTGCTGTGGACGGGCGGGGTGCTGTACGCCTTCACCGGCTTCGGCATCGCCCTCGGGTACCACCGCCTCTTTACCCACCAGGGTTACGAGTGCGGTCCGGTCGTTCGGGGCGTTCTGCTTCTGGCCGGCGGCCTGTCGCTGGAAGGCGACATCGACGGCTGGGTCCGAACGCACCGCTTCCACCACAAGTACTCCGACAAGCCCGGCGACCCGCACACGCCGTACCAGTACGGCGGGTCCTTCTGGCGCAACCTGAAGGGCATCGGCTGGTCGCACATGGGCTGGCTGTTCTACAAGTACGACACGCCGACGCCGCGGGGCGACGACCGTCTCGCGACCGACAAGCTCATCCAGTTCCAGAGCCGGCACTACCGGTGGCTGCTCATCGGCACCTTCGCGCTGCCGGTGCTCATCTGCGGGGCGGTCGGTCTGGCGACGGGCGGCTGGCACACGATGCTGGTCGAGGCCCTCGACGGCCTGCTGGTCGCCGGGGTTCTGCGGGTCCTCCTCCTGCTGCACGTGACATGGAGCATCAACTCCGTCTGTCACCTGTGGGGG
>DATEFF010000023.1:0-8688 GCA_035280785.1 Saccharimonadales bacterium (SeqCode) | reverse complement strand
TGACTGCCGACGAACGCGCCGGCTGGGAGGCCTATCGATCTGAGCGAATTAAGAGTGATTTACCGCGCTTCAGTACAGAGCTGCAACGCTTGAGCAAAGAGGTGAGTGACGACAAGAGTTTCTTGCTGAGCGAGCTCCATTTGTGGGCCGAAAGCATTGTACCTTTTAGCGAATAGGTCGCCTGAAGTTTAACCCAAGCGGCAATGCGGTTGATGTGTGGGCGAGCCCATGTAGTGATTTCTTGAGCAGCGATTGCCAGGATAATGAAGAGTGCAGCAATGAGTGCGCGAGCGGGCTGTGTTGCCTTGTTGGCTGCCTGCGCCCAGCGATTTGCTGAGCTGCTTGCGGAAGCGATCGTGCGGTAGCGCCATTGCCTGGTTGAGATCTCTGTTGTGCGGTAGCTCTGGTGGAATCCAGCCATAAAGAGTGAGTCGCGGCGCGCAGGCTTGGCGGTAGCAACTGGCTTTGGCTTGTCGTCGACTTCGGCGTGGTAGGCGCGCTTCATGTCGGCAATCTGTTGGGCTGGGCGTTCGCGCAGAAGCCAGTAAATGACGCCGATAGCAACCAGACCGACAAGGCCGAGCATATATTCGGGCGGAACGCTGATACGCGTGCCAGGTACGGTGCCGATCATCAGGAACATCAAAAAGCCCATTAAAATACCCGTCGCCTGGAGAACCCAGACGGCGAGTGCAGCAAAGCTCAGCCCAATTACGTACCTCATATATCAACCACCTATAAAACAACTAAAAACTTACTCACATCCTACCATTTAGTTGTGATAGTGACAAGTATGTGTAAAAACGCTAGCGCTTTGATTTGGCGCGAGCTTTGTCGATGGCGTCTTTAAAACGCCGCACGATGGCGGAGCGAATCTTTTCGGCGCGTTCAAATTCGGTCGAGAGTATAGCCAACCCCAAGAAAATCGCAGCCCAACCTGGCCCCGGCAAGACGAGCATAAGTATACCCGCCAAGATGACGAGTCCGCCCACAATCAACACCAAAACGCGGCGAGCGGTTCGCGGAGTTTTGCGCCAAGTTAGTTTAAGCCGCTCCATAGTGTCTTTAGTATACCCTGTTTACTCGGGAAGCGTCGCAGACTGATAACTTCCTAAGATTGTGACGTCGCAGCCTTGAGTTCGCAATTGGTCTAAAGCTTGCTCTGTTTGGGCGTCCAGCCCGGCCTCGAAGTCCATATAAAACATGTATTTTTGGTGATGACCAATGATGGGGCGTGAGGTGAGGAGCGTCACATTGTAGTTATGTGCGTCAAATACGCCAAGCGCTTGATAGAGTGCGCCACTTTGGTGCGCGGTGCGGAGGACAATTGATGTTTTGGTGGCATCTTTGGTATCGTGGCTGGCTCGATTTAAGACAATAAAGCGGGTGTAGTTATGGTGGTGGGTTTCGATATCTGAGGCCAGAATGTGTAATCCATACTGTTTGGCGGCTGCGGCCGAAGCGATGGCTGCTTTGGTCGGGTCGCCCCATTTTGCAACGTCAGCAGCTGCGCCAGCAGTGTCTGCGTGCTCAAATCGTTTCGCCCGAGGAAGCTGCTGGGCGAGGAATTGCTCGCATTGGGCGAGTGCCGCAGTGTGCGAGTACACCTCTGCTATTTCGCTGAGATTGGCGTCGGGCATCCCAACTAGGCACTGGTGGATGCGAATGTAGGTTTCGCCACTGATCCATGGCCGATGTTGGAGTAGCAGGTCGTAGACGGGGTTGATTGTGCCGTATAGCGAGTTCTCGATGGCGACGACCGCGACGTCTGCGTGGCCATTCATGAGCGCGTCGAATGTATCGCTGAATGTCTCGCAACAGATAAGTTCAATTTGCTCAGCAAAAAGCTGATGCGCTGCTTGGTCGTGGAACGAGGCTGGCTGGCCTTGAATGGCGATCTTCATAACGAGTAGCATAGCGGGTCGCCCTCCCGCGCGTCCAGCCCTGCCCGTTGGGCGGTCAGACGTGCGGGAGGGCGTGTCCTCATGGTTGTTGCACCAGACGGATGTCCCATCCCATCTGGTCGGCGAACTCACGGAAGAGCTGTTGCAGCTCGCGTTCGCTGATGTTCATGTCGCCGGACGTGAAGCGCCACTCCATCTTCTTCCACTCCAGGGTGGCGTCTTTGGGTAAGCGATGCGCCGGGACACCCTGGGGTAGTAGGACGTCTTCGAGCTTCAGGACGATGTACGGTCCCAGCGCGTCGACGACGACCTTGTAGTGGACGATGCGCCGTGGTTGGGGCCGACGCCGTGGTCTTGGCGGCTGGGACATGGAATCCTCCTTTTTCGTGACGGGTGGTTACGAGAAGCCGCGACGTGCCAGATTGAACGTAGCGCAGATGGTGCTGATGGCGCCGAGTAGGTCACTTGCGTCGACCAGCTCGTGCGCACCAGTAAGTCGGTAGCCTAACTCGTCCGCAGACTTCAGCACGAACATGCTCGTGAGGCAGCCTTGCATTGCTCTCAGACTGGGCGGCTGTGGACCTTCGAAGTTGAAGGTCGCATAGGGTGGCGCGCCGTTCTCGGGGCGATGCAGGCCGTAGTTCATGACTGTCCGGCGGGGCGGGGTGGGCATTGGTGCTCCAGGTGCGTCGTTTGGTCACAAACCAAAAACAGGACTGGGTTAGTATAAGGGCAACGTGATAATGTTTCAAGTTTTTTGTGTAACATGCCGCAGGAGGGTTAATCTGTATAAGACTCGAAATAACAGATAAAAACGTGTATAATAGACCGCGTTATGAGCGGCAGTATAGAAGTCCGAGGTGCCCGGGAGCATAACCTTAAAGATATTAGCGTGAGTATTCCGCGCGATAGCTTGGTTGTAATCACCGGACTGAGCGGTTCTGGCAAATCGAGCCTGGCATTCGACACCATTTATGCCGAAGGTCAGCGTCGATACGTCGAGAGCCTGAGTAGCTATGCCCGCCAATTCTTGGGCCTGATGGAAAAGCCTGACGTCGACCAGATCGACGGCCTGAGCCCGGCCATCAGCATCGACCAGAAGTCGACCAGTCGCAACCCACGTTCGACTGTTGCGACTGTCACTGAAATTTATGACTACATGCGCCTGCTGTACGCCCGCATCGGCATTCCTCACTGTCCAATTGACGGCAAGGAAGTCGAACGCCGCGCACCACAGCAAATTGTTGATGAGAGCCTCGCCATGCCTGAAGGCGCGCGCTTGATGATTATGGCGCCAATCATCAACGACAAGAAGGGTGAGTTTGCGCACATCCCCGAGCAGTACCAGCGTGCTGGTTTTGCTCGTGTCCGCGTTGATGGTGTTATCTACGCACTCGAGGAATTCCCTGACCTTGATAAGAAAAAGAAACACACGATTGCCCTGGTAGTCGACCGTGTCGTGAATAGCCAAGAAAACCGCAGCCGTATTACACAATCTGTCGAGCAAGCCCTCGAGGCCGCCGAGGGAGTTGTGCAGGTCACAAACGTTGACGCCGAAACCGAACGCACCCTGAGCGAGCGCTATGCTTGTATCGACCACCCAGAGGTGGAGATTCCTGAGCTCGCGCCGCGTCTGTTTAGTTTTAACAGCCCGCATGGCGCTTGCCCGGTTTGTACTGGTCTGGGTACTCGCCTAGAGGTTGACCCTGAGCTAGTCATCCCTAACGGCAACCTCACAATTAGCGAAGGCGCCATCCGCCCATGGAACCGCGTACGAATTGATACTTGGTATATGAAAAAGGTCGCAGCTGTTGCTGAAGCCTACGGATTCTCGCTCCACGAACCAACAAGTAAACTCACCGAAGACCAGACGAAGGTTTTGCTGTACGGCACCGGCGCCCAGAAGTACACTGTCGAACTCGGCAGTGGCCGTGCATTCCAGACTGATTTTGAAGGCGTCATCCCGAACCTCGAGCGCCGCCATCAAGAGACCGACAGCGACTTTGTGCGCCGCGACATCGAACGATTTATGCGTGAACGTAAGTGTCACGCTTGTGGTGGTGCCCGCCTGAAGCCAGAAGCTTTGGCTGTCACGGTTCACGACCTCAATATTATGGACGTTTGCGGTTTGAGCGTTGCCGATAGCCTCGAGCTATTTACGAAGACCCTCAAGTTGACCGAGCACGAACTATTTATCGCTAAACAAATTTTACGTGAGATCAACGCCCGCTTGAGCTTCCTCAACGATGTTGGCTTGAGCTACCTCGAGATGTCGCGCAGCGCAAACACCCTCAGTGGTGGTGAGGCGCAGCGTATCCGCCTGGCAACCCAGATTGGTTCTGGCCTGCAAGGCGTGTTGTACGTCCTGGACGAGCCAAGCATCGGTTTGCACCAACGCGACAACGACCGTTTGATCGCCACGCTGAAACACCTTCGCGACCTCGGTAATACCGTCATCGTTGTAGAGCATGACGAAGACACCATCCGTGCTGCCGACCATCTGCTCGACATTGGCCCCGGCGCTGGTATCCATGGTGGTCACGTTGTAGCCCAGGGTACGCCAGAGGAAGTTGCCAACAACCCCGCCAGTACTACTGGTCGGTTCCTCAAGGGGACCGAGACTATCGCCGCGCCAAAGAAGCGCCGACCTGGCAACGGCAAGGAGCTCGTCATTCGCGGTGCCCGCGAGCATAACCTCAAGAACATCGACGTTAGCATCCCGCTTGGCAAGCTAGTTGTTGTTTCTGGTGTGTCCGGATCTGGTAAGTCGACCGTCGTCAACGACATCTTGGCTAAGGAGTTGAGCCACCGCCTACACCGTGCCAGCGAAGTCGCCGGCCGCCACGACGACATCGAGGGCATTAGCGCGCTCGACAAAGTCATCGTGATCGACCAGTCGGCAATCGGCCGCACGCCGCGGTCCAACCCGGCAACCTACACCGGCGTCTTTACGCCTATCCGTGAACTTTTCGCCTCAACTCCAGAGGCCAACATTCGTGGCTACAAAGCTGGTCGCTTTAGTTTTAACGTCAAGGGCGGTCGCTGTGAGAACTGTCAGGGTGACGGTGTCATCAAGATCGAAATGCATTTCCTGCCAGACGTCTACGTGACCTGTGAAATCTGTAAAGGCAAGCGCTACAACCGTGAAGCACTCGAGATTCACTACAAGGGCAAGACAATTAGCGACGTCCTAGACATGACCTGCGAGCAAGCCGCAGAGTTCTTTGACAGTATTCCATCTATTAGCAACAAAATGAAGACGCTTGTTGAAGTCGGCCTGGGTTACATCAAGCTTGGCCAGCCAGCTACAACCCTGAGTGGTGGTGAGGCACAGCGTGTGAAGCTTGCAACAGAGCTGAGCCGTCGCTCGACTGGCCGCACACTGTACATCTTGGACGAGCCAACGACGGGACTGCACAGTGCCGACGTTAAGAAGCTCCTGCACGTCTTGCAGGCATTGGTTGAAACGGGCAACAGCATGGTTATCATTGAGCACAACCTTGATGTCGTGAAGTCCGCGGACTATGTCATCGACATGGGTCCAGAAGGTGGCGAGGGCGGTGGTACTGTCTTGGCTCAGGGTACTCCTGAGGAAATCGCGAAGCACGCAACAAGCTACACTGGTCAATATTTGAAGCGAATGATCTAAAAAGGGTTGGGGAGCCCGCCCGGTCGCCAGGGGAAGATGGCAACACGGGCGGGCTCCGGCTCAGAACGTCCGAACGAGCTGGTGGGTGAAGTGGCTGTAGACGAACGTCACGATCACCCGGTCTGCCCGGCGGAGTTCGATGTGGCGCAGCGGGCCGCCGCGATCAGTGCCGACCTTGTCGGTGATCCGTAGGACAGCGCCGGGGACGACGCTTTGGATGGGCACCTCGGTCTGGTCCTGCCACGTTCCAGCGCCGTGCGTCTGGCCAGCGATGAAGCTCTCGGCGCGTTGGGCGGCGAGCGCCTCGGCGGCACTCTCGAACGTCTTGCGTACTGCGGTCTCCACGACTCCTCCTCGGTGGTTGGTGGTTTTTGCGTGGAATCAAAAGGATTATAAGCTGAAATTATTTGTAGTACTATAGGATTCGGTTGTCTACCTCAAGGAGGAAACGAGCCGCACGCCCTGTTGGCGCGGTAGCAAAGCGAGGTGCTACTCAGATTGGCCCAACTGCGCTACTATGAAGGATGGCCGACATTTAGACCGTAAACAGGAGCTATTATCCATGGAAATCAAATCTATTCACGCTCGACAGATCATCGACTCGCGCGGCAACCCAACCGTTGAGGCTGATGTTGTTTTGGCTGATGGCACACTTGGCCGCGCCGCGGTTCCATCTGGCGCATCAACCGGTAGCAACGAGGCGGTTGAGCTGCGCGACGGCGATACTGCATTCGGTGGCAAGGGTGTCTTGAAGGCTGTCGCCAACGTTAATGGTCCAATTGCTGACGTTCTCGTTGGCAAGGACGCATCTGACCAGCGCGCTCTCGACGCAACCATGATTGAACTGGACGGCACGCCCAATAAGGGTAAGCTTGGCGCCAACGCCATTCTGGCCGTCTCGCTGGCTGCTGCTCGTGCCGCAGCGCAGTCACAGGGCAAGCCATTGTACGAATACTTCCAAGGCCTCAGCAGCTCGACAAGCTTGAGCCTGCCGGTCCCAATGATGAACATTATTAATGGTGGTAAACACGCAGCTGGCTCGACTGACATCCAGGAATTTATGGTCATGCCGGTTGGCGCAGCGACATTTAGCGATGCAATCCGCATGGGTGCCGAAATTTTCCACGCGCTCGCTAAAGTCCTGAAAGAAAACGGCTATGGCACAACTGTTGGCGACGAAGGTGGCTATGCGCCTCACGTTAAGAACGGCAACGCCGAAGCGCTGGAGCTGATCAGCAAGGCGGTCGAAAAGGCTGGTTACAAGCTAGGCGACGATGTCGTATTGGCGTTGGATGTTGCCGCAAGCGAACTCTACGAAAACGGCACCTACAACTTGGCAACCGAAAACCGCAGCCTGACCAGCGACGAAATGGTTGACTGGCTGGTTGAGCTCGCCCAGAAATATCCAATTGCATCAATCGAAGACGGCCTTGCCGAAGACGACTGGCAGGCTTGGGCTAAGCTGACAGAGAAGCTCGGCGACCGCGTGCAGATTGTTGGCGACGACCTGCTGGTGACCAACGTTTCATTCCTGAAGCGCGGTATCGAAGAGAAGGCTGCCAATGCAATCCTGGTCAAACTGAACCAGATTGGCACACTCAGCGAAACAATCGACGCCGTCGCCATGGCGCATGACGCCGGTTGGCGCGCAGTTATTTCGCACCGTTCTGGTGAAACCGAAGACACAACAATCGCGCACTTGGTTGTTGGCCTCGCGACTGGTCAGATCAAGACTGGCTCAATGAGCCGCACCGACCGCGTTGCGAAGTACAACGAACTCCTGCGCATCGAGGAGCAGCTCGGTGGCGGCGCGGCATACGCAGGTCGTAGCGCACTGGGGGCTCAGTAATGGCATATCTGGTACTTGTCCGTCACGGACAGTCAGAGTGGAACCTTTTGGGCCAGTGGACAGGCGTTACGGACGTCTCATTGACCGATGAGGGCCGCGAAGAAGCTCGTCGCGCAGCCAAAATGCTCGAGGATATTGACTTGCACCGCGCGTACACCAGCAAGCTCGAGCGCGCCAAGCACACATTGGACGAGATTGTGTCTCATTTGCAGCGTCACGACCTGGAGCGCACCGAGCACGAAGAGCTCAACGAACGTGATTACGGCGAGCTGACCGGCAAAAATAAATGGCAGGTCAAAGAAGAATATGGCGACGAGAAGTTCAACGCCTGGCGCCGCAGCTGGGACCATCCTGTCCCTGGCGGCGAAACGCTCAAGGACGTATCGCAGCGTGTTTTGCCATTCTACGAACAGCGAATTCTAGAGGACCTAAAGTCTGGCAAGAATGTCATTGTAGCGGCGCACGGCAATTCGCTCCGCGCACTCATGAAGCATCTTGAGGACGTCGCCGACGATGAAGCTCACTCTGTTGAGATTATGACTGGCGAAGTGCTGGTCTACGAAATCGACGACAACGGCACGCTGGTCAAAAAAGAAATCCGCGTCATTAACGACAAAAAAGTTTAGATAAGTTCAAAACGGTGGGCCCGCCCTCGGCTGCGATGTATC
Source organism: Saccharimonadales bacterium (SeqCode) (assembly GCA_035280785.1). Taxonomy (GTDB): domain Bacteria; phylum Patescibacteriota; class Saccharimonadia; order Saccharimonadales; family EFPC-124; genus DATEFF01. Next base: position 618 of record DATEFF010000023.1, on the reverse strand, counting down.
GTGCTGCCGAGGGCGGGTTTTTGCTGCCAGGCTCATGCCCAGGCGAGCAGGTGGGTGGGGTTGTCCAGGTACAGGTCCACCGGGCGTTGCCGGGTGATGACGCCGATGATGCGTCCATCGGGCGCCCGAACCTGTAGGCCGAACTTGCCCGCCGTGAACTCACTCGGCTTGGCGACCACGATCCGGTATGTGAGCCGGTCGACGGTGTGGCCATGGCCGTGGCCCTGGATTGTTCGATCCATCTGGGCGGCGAAGCGCTTGGCGCGGAACATGGTTGCGATGTCCTCGCGTCCCTGCTTGCGCCAGACACGCAACGCGAGCCCGAAGATGAAACAGACGGTCATGCGGTTGGCCTCCCTGAGGCTAGTTGCCGGATGTGGTCCTCTCGACGTTGCAGTTGAGGTCCACATGAACCGTGCCGATCACGCGGCCGCTGCGATCGTCGGTGACGGTCGCGGTGCGTGCCGTGCCGACCGGGCCGTTCATGGTGACCGTCGTGCCTTGCGGGCTTCGGACGGTCTCTCCCTCGCCCTTGTTGATGCCGTACGTCTGTACGGACGCGGCGGCGGAGCTGAGGGTGGCGCTATCGGTGTTGCGACGGAATCGCATGAGAATCTC
>DATEFF010000022.1:0-4591 GCA_035280785.1 Saccharimonadales bacterium (SeqCode) | reverse complement strand
TCGCACCCACAAGACAACACCATACCATCGGTAATGAATAATTTCAAGATTGGAGAGTGAGTGCGGACCTGACTCTCCTGTTGTGTGTGCTAGTTAGTGCGAGGTGTTGCGGTTAGGTGTTGCGATTGCGTCGTCGGGGACGACTACCCGGGCCGTGCATCCGCGCTTCGCTTCGCCGAACGGGTTCGGTGAGGAAGCCGCGCTCATGCGCGATCCGGAGGGTCTCGTCGATGTCAGCGCCCTTGTCGACGCCAACCCTTTCCTTGATCTGCTCGACACGCGTACGCACGGTCTCGGGGCTGATGTCCAGGGCGTCGGCGATCTGCTGACGCCCCTTGCCACCGTTCATCATCCTGAGGATGCGCTTGTGCATGTCCGAAAGCGGCACTCCCGAGGGATCTGCCATGAGCTACCTCCTATGTCGGGAGGCCAGGTCCGCACCCAGATCACTAGGATAACATTTTCTGACTTTTTTGCAACCCTAGTCGGTCACCTTGGACAGATAGAACTCGAGCTCTTCGATAGATTCGCGAATGTCATCCAGTGCACGGTGCTTCTCGAGTTTTTCGTACTCGGTGCCGTACTTGCCGATCATGACGACCTTCCAGGCGCTCACATCCAGCATGCGATAATGCAGTCGCTTCTCGACTTCTGGCCACCAGTGGCGGATAAATTGGCGATCCATATGGATGGAGTTGCCGGCCAGCAATACGGGCTGGCCCTTCTCGAAGTGCTCGTTAATAAATTCTTCAAACTTTGCCTGCACAAACTCTTCCGGCTCGGAATCGTTAGATAGTTTTAGTAGCGATTCGGTGAGTTCAGGATGGTCAACCGCCCAAGGATTGGCGTCCATCAAGATTTTGAGTGCAGCTTGGTCATGACCAACGCCACTCTCAAACTTGCCGAGTTCGTTAAAGTCCCAGTCGGTCACAATTGCGGCCACCTCTAGGATGCGGTCTTTGGTTGGGTTGAGGCCTGTCATTTCTAGGTCTACCCACAGAATTTTGTCAGGAGTTATTCGTTTTTGGTCTGCCATATCACTAGTGTAGCACGCCCTACTTCTTAGGCTGAAAGACCAAACACGTCGAGCTCACACAGTAGTGCTTGCCCGTTGGCGTCCGGTCAGGAAAAATGTGCCCCAGATGGCTTCCGCAATTAGCGCAGGTCACCTCCACGCGCTCCAAGCCATATGAATCGTCTTGCTTAAACTCAACCGAACCCGGTTTGGCGTCGTAAAAGCTCGGCCAACCTGCAAGACCCGGGTCGTCGCTGTCGTATTTTACTTCACTATCAAAGAGTTCTGCGCCGCACGCCGCACAGGTGTACGTGCCCTGGCCCTTTTCATGCAGCAGCTTACCGGAATACGGAGCTTCAGTGCCGCCTTGGCGCAATACCTGGTATTGCTCGGCTGTTAGCTGCTGCTTCCACTCGTCGTCGGTTTTCTGAATCATACTTTCATTATACGACCATTGCAAAAATGTTGAGAAAATGATGTAAAAGTGTTAATATTCCTCCCGGTAACATACCCGTCCCAAGTTGGGAGTGCACCATGCGTTTTCGACCGTGGCACATCGCCCTGGTCGTCGTAGCTTTCTTCTCCGCTGCATGCGGAGTCGGAGGTGTCGGCAGCCAGGCGAACGACAGCGAGTCGTCCGCAGCACCGTCAGTCCTGATCCAGCACGTCCAGTCCGACTGGAACGCCGGCGGCAAGACCATCAAGCCGACGGCCATCGTCCTGCACTGGTGGGCGGGCTGGGACAACGGTCACAACATCGACCGTCTGGTCAAGGACGCCAAGAACAACAAGAGCACGTACAACCCCGACCTCAAGAAGTCGGATCCCCACCCGGTCGTCGGGCACGTCACCGTCCAGGTCGGCGTGACCGCGGACGGCAAGGCGTACCAGCTCACCCCGCAGCTCAACACCTTCGCGCGGCACGCCAAATGTGCCAACTCGTGGGCCATCGGCATCGAGATCGAGGGCAGCGAGCCGGGGTCCGGTCACTACATCGGAGACAACCAGACGCAGTTCAAGGGCGTCGTGGCGGTCGTGAAGGAGCTGATGGCCAAGTACGACATCAAGCCCGAGAGCGTGGTGGCCGATGACGGTCGCAGCGGTCGCGGGATTGTCTCGCACAAGCAGGTCGACGCCAAGTGCAAGTGGGCCGACAACAAGCCCGCCGGCGACGGCAAGACCGACGTGGACGACGCCTACCTCGACCGGGTACTGGCCAAGGTCAAGTAGTCCATTGCGCCAGAGCCTGCCTCGTGATATAGATATGGGATCGCCCGCACTATCCAGGAGGCAAACCATGCGACGTTGCAGGCGTTGGCGCAGAGGCACGACCGAACCAGAACCGGCCTACGTGGGTTTCGGCAACCACCCACCACCGCCCGACAGGAGGGTGCCGCTCATAAGATTCCAGGGCGACGGCAATCTGAGTTTCGACGAGATTGTTGCCGCCCTTTCCGTGAGGGGCGCACCCCCGCTGCTCGTGTTCGCCGAGAGCGAGCGCCGAATCCTCCGCGGCTACGCCGTGGAAGTGGACGACAGCGGGATCATCCGTATCGTGAAGACGCAAGACCCCACCAGTGGGGTTGTCGCGCTCGTCTCCCGCGAGGAGGGCACGATCTACGGGGAGTTCGTGGACCGATGAGTTCACCGCGCACTGCGGGCGCTGGCCGGGGTACATCAACCCGGTCGGCGCCCGCGGCGCACATCAACGATATTATCTAGAGCTTATGCGGCGCTGGGATGTTTAGTAGTTCCAGGCCGTTTTTTAATACCTCGACATAGGCCAGAACAAGTGTGGCGCGAACGTCTTGGCGCTCGTCGCCTACGATTCGGTTGTGTTCATAAAAGCGGTTAAACTGCTGAGTGAGCTCGTACAGATAAGCACATGTGTAGTGCGGCGCAAGCTCTGCGACGGCCTTAGCAGTGGCGGCTGGGTAGCCAAGAATCTTCACGGCCAATTTGTGCTCATCCTCAGTCAGGTCTTTCAGTTCGACCGGCTCAAAGCCGTCGAGCTTGCTCAGGATGCTGCGACCACGAGCGTGCGCGTACTGGACGTACGGGCCAGAGTCGCCTTCCATGTTAATAGATTCCTCGAGGTCAAAGATGACATCACCGCCAACGCGCGGCTTAAGGTAAGCGTACTTGAGCGCCGCCAGGGCGACAGCCCTCACCTCTTCGGTCTCGTAGCCCTCAGCGATCATTTCTTCCAGCTGGTCCAGGACCTCAACGCCACGTAGTACTTCGCCACGGCGGCTACTCATCTTGCGGCCACCACGTAGCTTCACCAGGCCGTGGCCGGTGTGACGCATCTTTGCGGCAAGCGTTGCGTCGATTTCATTCATTGCGGCAATTACAACCAAATAATAAACGTGCTGCTCGTTACCGGTAATGACGTGCGAGATGTCCATGTCTGGGTAATCGCGCTGCTTGGCATAGATAAGTCCGAGGTCTTTTGCCTCGTATGTTGGCAAGCCACGGTTGTTAATGAACACGCGAGTGTGGAGGTCGGCTTTCTCGCCCTTGAATACGACGGCGCCGTCACTTTCCTCAAAGACTTTGCCCATGTTGTTTTTGACGACGGCAATACCTTCGTCGGTCACTTCACTTTCTGGGTAGAGGCGCTCAAACGACACCTGTAGGCGCGCAAAAATATCGTCAAAGTATTCAAAGCTCCAGACCTTGCCTTCATCGCGAATCTCGTCGACAAGTTCGTCGTCGTGCTCGTAGATGTGCTTATTGATGGTCTTGATTTCTTCTTGGTGTACTTCGCTTTCTTCAAATTGCGTAGCGCCATGGACGTAGGCAGCGCCCAGGAATGCAACGCGCTTCTCGGCCAGCACATTCGCCATGCTGCGTTCGGCCGGATTGACTTCAGGATCGAACCAGGCGTCGTCGCCAGTCTTCATAAAATCAATAATGCCCCAGATAGCCTTGGCAACGTGCATTCCAACGTCACCACTGTAGAGGACCTGATGCACATCAGCGCCGCCAGCTTTATACAGGCGGCCCATCGCCTCACCAATCGTGTTGGTGTAGGTGTGGCCAATGTGAAACTCCTTGAACGGATTCGGGTCGGTGTGTTCAATCACTACCTGCTTGCCGGCATATGTATCGTGCTGACCAAAAGTTGTGTTCACCTGCTTCATAGCCTCGGCAATAACGCCGTTGCTGAGCCAGATGTTAACAAAACCACTCACCGCCTCAGCCTTGGCGATCGCCTCGTGCTGCAAGCCTTCAGCGAGCTGCGTAGCGATTTCCTGCGGACTCCGCCCCAGTTCACGAGCGAACGTGAATGTTGGGATGGCCAGGTCGGCACCAAACTTTGGGTTGGCAGGCTCGACCAAAGGCAGGCCGCTCACACCCAAGACCTCTTGGGCTTTTGCGGCAATAGCTGCGGTGGTTTGTTCTAATAGATATGACATACTTCGATTATTATAACAGATTGAATCTGGGGAGACTCTGTTGTTGTCGTCGGGCCAGACTCGGCCCGACGACAACAACCTCACAGAGTTCGCAGAGCGGTCAGTGCGACCGCATGGCTGGCGCGGTTGGAGTACAGCACGCCGGCCGCAGGGT
>DATEFF010000021.1:0-6632 GCA_035280785.1 Saccharimonadales bacterium (SeqCode) | reverse complement strand
GAATTGGCTTTGCGCCAATTTTCGATTTCGCCATGGTTGCCGCTGAGCAAAATGTCTGGCACCTTCATGCCGCGGAACTCAACCGGTCGGGTGTATTGCGGGAATTCAAGCGTCTCACCATCGCTAAAACTTTCAATAATTGCAGATTGCTCGCCGCCGAGTACGCCTGGAATTAGGCGCGTCACGCTATCTACAACAGCCATGGCAGGGATCTCACCACCAGTGAGCACGTAGTCACCAACAGAGATTTGGCGGTCAACCAGCGTCGTAATGCGCTCGTCGTAACCTTCGTAGCGACCACAGATAATAATGAATCCACGGCCATCATCGGCAAACTCTTGAGCCAGCGCTTGATGCCAGCGCTCACCTCGAGGCGTCATCAGCAGGACTTGCGCATCAGGGTCGTTGGCTTTTGCGGCTTCAACGGCAGCGAACAAAGGCTCAGGCTTCAGTAGCATCCCGTCCCCACCACCATATGGGGTGTCGTCGACCTGTCGGCGAGGGCCGAGACCAAACGTGCGCAGGTCAATCGTCGTCAGCTTCACAATCTCACGGTCCTGCGCCTTCCAAAGCATGGAAGCACCAAAAACACCGGTGAACATCTCCGGGAACAGCGTAATAACCTGCACGAGTCGTGTTTTTGTCATATTGCGTCCATTATACCACATCTGTTATTGACTCGTAAGGATAAATGTTATAAAATATGCGAGTTCCCGCCCGAATCCTTCGGGGTACGGGCAACATCGACAGAGGAGTCATCCATGACGCTCACCCAGCGCACCGTCGGCGCCACCCTCGACCTCCGCAACCTCACCGACCCCGCCTTCGCCGGCCTGGTCATCGAGGTCGCCGGTCAGGAGATCAACTTCGGCCTCACCGGCGTCCAGAAGGACACCACCGCGTGGCTGAACTGGATGCTGAACGGTGGCGCCAAGCTGCGCGCCAACAAGCGCAGCCTGGCCGTCAACGTCTACGGCATCACCCAGAGCACCCTGTGCCTGGCCCTGGAGCCGTACTACGGCAGCATCGACTGGGACAACCCGCAGCACTACGCCCTGATCGAGCGCGCCACCCGGCCGCTCAACGAGGCGCTGCGCGGCTGAGCGCAGAACATACCTGGTTGGGGCCGCGGCATCGTACGTCGCGGCCCCACCGGTGCGCAGAGACCCCTCTGTCTCGCCACCCAAGCTTTCAAACTTTTGAAGTCTTAGGTAGCGACAAACCAAAAACCGACCATAGAGGTCGGTTCTTAGCACATATAAAGCTCTCAACTTTATGCTTCACGGACATCACCCCGGAAGTTGTAGGTTGCTCGCATGAGCTTTTGGAATTTTTGTTTTACTGTTCTCGGTTTTGTCCGCTGAACTTAATCTAGATTATATATCGAGGTCATCAAGCTCCGCAAGCTCTTTTCGAGTGCGGCTCGCTACAGATTCGCGTTCTTCCACAGGTTTATCTGTTGACGTGTCCACAACTTTTCCACTGTTTTCTTCAGCAGGTTCGTCGTCTTCGTCTTTAACAGGGGTGCTGCCGGAGTCGGAGTTTCCGCCGCCTGGCATGTCATTATCGACAATTTTGAGGTTGTAACGTGCATCGTTCTTGGTTCCCAAGGCTCGAAGCAGTGTTCGTAGGCTCTGTGCGGTTGCGCCACGCTTACCGATGATGCGACCAAGGTCGTCTGGGTCGACGGTCAACTCAAGCAGAACGCCTTTTTCGTCAATCCTGCGTTCGATCTGGACGTGGTCTGGGTTGCTGACAAGCGATTTTACGATAAATTCGACAAACTGCTGATCAATTGTTGGCATTACTGTCTCTCCTCGCGTCTACTTACTACACACATTGTACCCATAACTCCTGCCTACAGCAATGAGATAATGCTTAAGGCGTTTCAAAACAAAAGCGCCCAGTCAAATGCTGGGCGCTTTTAGAGTGGTTCGAATGACCTAAGCTTCGGTCTGCTCTTCGGCAGTTTCCTCAGCGGCTGGAGCCTCAGGAGCTTCTTCCTTTGGCTGATTCTTGCGGAGCTTCTCAGCGTGGCGAACCTTGCGGTTCTTGTCGCCAGATGGCTGCTTAACCCAAGTTGGGAGCTCAAGCTTCTCGCCAGTCAGGATGCGGACGACGCGAGGAGTTGGTTGAGCACCGTTCTTCAGGTAGAACTCGACCTTCTCTTTGTCGATAGTGGTTTCTTTGGTGTGCGGGTTAAAGCTGCCGACATAGGCAACAACACGACCACTGCTTGGGTGGCGGCGTGATTCTTGAACAGCTAGGCGGTAGACAGGCAGTGCCTTACGACCCAAGCGTTGCAGACGAATAGCGAGCATGTGTTATAAATTCCTCTAATAATTAACTTTTGATCACAAACTTTAGACAATTGTACCTCTTATGGCCTCTGTTGTCAACGAAACGCCTACTTCTTGAGCTCTGAGTACTTCTTGAGTGCGGCTTCGGCGGCTTTTTGCTGGGCGTTCTGCTTGGAACTGCCCGTACCTTTGCCCAGAAGCTTCTGCCCGACGTATACGCCAAGCGTGAAGATTTTGTCGTGGTCCGGACCTTCTTCGGCCAAGACTCTGTAGACCGGAGTCATGCCATCGATACTCTGAGCGACCTCTTGCAGGCGAGACTTAGGGTCGCGCCATGAGCCAGTCGCCAGGATTTCCTCGAAGGTGCTGAGGATGTGATCGGTAATAATCTTCTTACAGGCCTCGTAGCCCTTATCTATGTAGACGGCGCCAATAACAGCCTCGAAGGTGTTAGCCAAAATCTGCTGACGTGCGCGCTCAGAGCCTTGCTTCTCGCCGCGGCTCAGTCGCAGCATGCTTTCGTAGTCCAGACGGGCAGACGCAGCGCCGATTGATTCAGTGCGCACCAGCGCAGAGCGCCAGTTGGTCAAGATGCCTTCTGGCTCAGAGTAATTGCCAAACAAATATTCGGTCACAACCAGTTCAAGAACAGCGTCACCCAGGAACTCCAGGCGCTCGTTGTGTTCTTTGGCGCTCTTTTTGTGCTCGTTCATGTAACTTCGGTGCGTAAAGGCGGTCAGAATGAGTTCTGGGTCGTCAAACTCGAAGCCGAAGGTTTCTTTTGCGAAGTTTTGGTATTTGCTATAGTCCTGCATCACGGATTTTCTTCATGGCAAGCAGAATTAACTTACCAATGTCCTCATACTCAATCATATCTAATGCTTCGTGAACATTAAACCACCCGATGCCGTTCATCCACTCTTCTTTCTTCAACTTGTGAGAGTTAGCGTGGGCATGCACCAGGTAAATTTGCGTCGTCATCAAAACCAGACTTTGCTGGCGGCGGTAACGAAAGTGAATCTTGCCGAGCCAGCTCATGACAGTGATGTCACTCAGGCCGGTTTCTTCGCCAATTTCGCGGGCGGCGGTCTCTTTGGCGGTTTCGCCTTCCTCGATATGACCCTTTGGAATTGTCCAGCGGTCTTTGGCGTCCTGAATCAACAGGATCTCAACATCGCCGGACTTTTTGTTACGACGAAAAACAATACCGCCGGCGGTCGGTTCGCGTACTACCTCTTGGATAGATGGCTTGCGACGGGTGAAATACTTCTTAAAACGTTCGTTGAGCTGTTCGCCAAACTTGCCGATACTATCAAAGTTCGGACTTCGTGGCGGTTTCTCTGCTGTCATTGGATTGTCCTTCGATCAGCGTGCGGTACGCGGTACCGAGCACACCGTTTACAAACTTGGATGAATTGTCACCACCAAACGCTTTAGCTAGTTCTACAGCTTCATTGATGGCGACCTTAGGTGGCACGAGATCCTGCAAGTGCAGAAGCTCAAAGAGTGCCAAACGCAGAATTGTCAGGTCAATCCGAGAAATTTGGTCGAGCGGCCATTCCGGAGCGATAGGTTGAATAGTCTCGTCCAGCTCCTTGAGCTTGCTGCCGGCACCGTGCACTAACTTATCGACGAAATCTTTATCGTCGATAGTATCTTCGTAGCGCTCGAGGTTGCGGCCCAGAACTTCGTCTAGGTCAACCGTGTCATCGCCTGCGTTCTCACGAAAGTCGTATTCATAGAGGGTTTGTAAGGCTATGATTCGGCCCAGGTGTCGGTTTGATGCCATGGTACGCTGACTCCCTGCGTTTTGGTTATATTTTTAAACTATACGGGAATAATCGACACAGTGTCGACTACTATTTGCTTGCGACGGCTTTTTTCTTGCCGCTTTCGCGCTTGGTTGTGTAGGCCTTAACAGGTGACTTACCGTTGACCATACGTGCGAGCTTCACAACAAGGTGGCTGCGGCGCAGGCCGGTCTTGCGTGGGCTAGTTTGCTTCTTTGGTTTACCCATGTAGGAAAAACTCCTTAGACTTAATAGATGTAACTTGGGTCATATTATAGCGTAAAATGACGCATTGCTCAAGGCACTCCTTGTATAATTAAGGATGTCAATGGGCGCGAGGGGCCTATCGAGCACAACTGGGGGAATTATCATGTCGACTCAAGCTGAAACGCTACAGAGAACTTTAGCCACGCTATTCCCACAGCTCACCGACCAGGCAAGGGCCCAGCTAGCCCGCGAGGTCGTGCGGCTGGTCAACAGAAGTACCGAGGAGGGATGGGATCTGGCCGCCGTGACGCTCCTGACTAGGGGTGCCAACAGAACGCCGATCGGGACGACACTCAAGAACCTTCGGGTCCGAGCTGGTCTCACGCAGGACGAGGTCACCCGGCAGACACCCAAGCTCACCAGGAGCAACCCGTGGCACAGTTCCAAGGTCACGCGGATCGAGTCGGGTCGGGTGCCCATCTCATTCGGCGATCTCCAGTTCCTTCTGCAACTCTACGGAGTTCAGAACCAAGACACCGTCGAAGCGCTCTGGCACCTCGCCCAAGAGTCGCACCAACCGCGCAGACCCGTGCGCAGAGCTTCCTGAACACCCCTCGCTCGCCCATTGACGGGGCCCGTCAGCACACGCTGGCGGGCCCGAAACCCATTCGACACATCGGAGGGAAACAGGTAATGGCAACCAACCCCGCACGACTCAAGAAGGCCCTGGACGAAACCTACGGCGGACTGCCCGAAGCTACTCGGGTGGCACTCGCTGACGAACTCGTCCGGCTTCTGGACAAGGTCGTCGCCGAGAGGCGGCCGCTCCAGCCCGGGTTCCAACTCGGGTTCCGCAGCATCGACCGCACCACACCCCTCAGCCGTGCCCTTCGCGGGTTCCGCGAGAAAGCGAAGCTCACGCAGGAGGAAGTGGCCACGCGTGCGGAATGGTCGCAATCCAAGGTGGTCCGAATGGAGAACGGTGACGTTGGCGTGTCGGCGTCGGACGTCATGTCCTTCCTCCGCATCTGTGGAGTCAGGAGGCAGACCACGCTGACCGACACCCTGACACTGGCCCGAGAGGACCGTGCGCGAAGGCGCGCCTGACCGCCGGTGAGGGCTCTGCGAACATGCCGAGCCCTCACCGCGCTTTCAAATAAACTCATAAAAAGCAAAGAGCCGCCCGCGACGGGCGAGCTCGATGCTCCTCCCGGTCTGGGCGGCTTACCTGGTGAAACGCAGGGCTCCGGTGAAGTTCTTGTACTTCCGGTTCTTGTAGCCGACTTGGTCGTCGTACGCGATACCGTTGGAGCCATACGCCTCGAAGGTCCGAAGATCATTCGAACCATTGTTGTCGGCGACGAAGGCCACGTGGTCCGTGTCACCGCCGTGCGTGGCGATGAGTCGATACACGATGTCGCCCGGGCGGGCGTCCTCCATCTTGATCTTCTTCCAGTGCGGACTGCGACGGAATCCCTCCGCCAAGCGGTCGTCGTTGATGCCGAAAGCTCTGTAGACCGCGACCGAAACGAGGCCACTACAGTCTACGCCCCGACTCACAGAAGACTCAGTGACGGGGTGTCCGCTACCCCACACATACGCCTTGTTGTCGAACTTGACCGCTTCGGCGAGCAGCTTCTTGCCGTCGTCCGTACCGCCAGCACCAGCCTTGGGGGCAGACTGCGAGGTTCCGCCACCAGAGCCAAGGTTCTGGAAGTTGATGATGCCGACGTTGCCAGCGAGGTAGATCGCTAGTGCGACCACGGCCAGGAAGACCGCGACCGGTCCACCCATGCCGCTGCCGCCTTGGACCTGTCCTCGACGGTTTTGCATCCGACGCTGACGCGCCATTTGCGCTTGCTGCCGGCGACGCGCGTTCTCACGCCTGACTTGCTCTGGTGTTGGCACAATCACCTCACCGGTAGTTGTTTCGGCGGTTGCCCGCAGGCACCGATGACACAAAAAACTCTACCATGAAAACATACATCTGACAATAGCTCCAAATACCCCCTAACCTCTTGCATAACGCCCATGCTTATGCCATGATGAGCCTAAGCAGCTGGTGCGCCATTGGCTCTTGGCGTAACCCATCAAACAAACACTGTCAAAACAAAAAGAGCCTCGGGTGGGCGCGCATCAAGCCGCTCAAAAAGAAAACTACCCCAACCAAGCGAGGTAGTTTCTTTTTTGACCAGTTTCTGCTACAATCGCATCTGTTAACGACCCATGGGGATATAGCTCAGTTGGCTAGAGCACTTGCATGGCATGCAAGGGGTCGGGAGTTCGAGTCTCCCTATCTCCACCAGAACGGTCTTATTCGAACCATGACCCGAAA
>DATEFF010000020.1:0-3945 GCA_035280785.1 Saccharimonadales bacterium (SeqCode) | reverse complement strand
AATCCGCTGAATGCTTTGTTGTCTTTGAACATGATTCACCCTGCTTAGTTAGCCTTCATTATAGCGCGGATGCAGTTTTGATAAGAACGAAAAAGGCCCACGGATGGGTCGGTGTGGACCTCTTCCGTGGGCGAACCCAGTGGCGCGGCGGGCTGTTGAAGGCCTCGCTACACCATGATCACTCGGTGGACGCCGTGGGGGCGTCGACGAGCTTGCCGCTGACCAGACCGCTGATGTCGTCCGGGATGGCGACCCCGGCCGGCGTCAGGATGATCTGAGCCTTGGCGTTGCTGCCGACCGTCGTGACCGTCTGCTGGTACAGCAGCGCGGTCAGGATGCCGGCGGCATTGTCCTTGCTGGCTCCGCTGGCGACCAGGCGCTCCAGCAGCTCGGCCACCTGCGTGGTCTGGCCGTCGAGCTTGTCGCGTTCCGCCTTGGCCTCGATGGCGCTGGCGGCAGCGGTGGACTCGGCGCCCTTGATGCGCATGGTGGCGGCGTGCTCGGTCTGAGCGGCCTCGTCGGCGCGGACGTGCTTGTTGCGCTCGCCGGCGACGATGGCCTCCTGCACGCTCCGGTCAGGCCGGATGCTGGTGATGCGAACCCCGACGATGGTGTAGCCGCACTCGTCGGCGACCGACTCCAGTTCCGTCGCCAGCTTGGTGCCCAGCTCGCCGTCGGCGAGGATCTGCTCGTACGTCAGCGGCAGCAGGAACTGGCGGATCGTCGCCGTGGCGACGGTGCTCAGGTGCTGCTGCGGACGCTCGATCTCGTAGGCCACGCGCATGACTGCGGCCTCGTCGGTGACTCCGCGCAGCTCCAGCTCCACGGACAGTTCCACCGGCAGCGTCCCGCCCGAGTCACCCCGGAGGTCCAGCGACAGCGACGAGCGCTGACGACTGAACGTACGGTGCTTGGTGTCGGCGAACGGGATGCGGCCGTGCAGACCGGGGCCGAGCACGCGGTTGTGCTTGCCCCAGCGCTTCACGACGATCACGCTGTCCTGCTGGACGATGAAGATCGAGTTCTTGACCACCAGGTAGAGCGCGACGAGTGCCGCCGCGATACCCAGCAGCCACAGAACGACTTCGAGGAAGTCGCCCATGGTGATTCACCTCTTCCCTGCGATCCCAGGTGGGACCAATTGTTGGGTCTTGCAAATTTTACAATAATTTCGCTATTTACGCAATACTTTATACTGAATGGCAATGGACGAAGAACATCAGCTTCCCTGCCACGACAAACTCGCCTTCGCGACGCGCGAACAAGCTGAGGCTGTGGCCGCGGTCAACGCCTACCGATACAAAGGCACAAGGTTACGTGCCTACCAGTGCCGTCATTGCGGCTTGTGGCATCTGAGTAGTAATTCAGACGAAGACTAGTTACTAAAACAAAATACCGTCCTACGTGAGGACGGCTTCTGATTCTTTAACGGATGCTAACTACAATGCAGCTTCGATGGCGGCCCACTCAGCTTCGCGGTTGTCTTCTGGGACGATGATGCTGATTTGGTCGCCTGCTTTGGCCTTAAAGTATGTAACGCTTGCGAGCAGAACGCGGTATTCGCGGCCGCCTGCCTCAACATAGTAAGCGCCGTCGTGGGATACCAGCGTGCCGATAATCTGGCGGCGAGCAACTGGGCCAATTTGCTTGTAAATGAATCCGCCATCATCGGCGATGGTGAGCTTAAGGATGTCGCCTTCGATCAGCTTAGATTTACTGGCATAGTTAGCAGGCACTGGGTAGGTCTTGCCATCTGGGCCGGTCATAGTGTTGCCATCGAAGACACCTTCAATGACTTTTCCGGCGACTTCTTCTGGGCTGCCGGTTCGAGCTACCATGTCGTCATCGCCCACCAAACTAATCAAAAGCTCCTTTGCGGCTGCAAGGTTCGTTTCGGCATCTTGAATGAGTGATTTGAGTCGCTTTACTTGCTTCTCTGGTAGGTCAGACATAGGGTCTCGCAAATCCTCTGTTTGTTTGTAGTGGTACTTTCATCTTGCAGCATAACCCAACCGGGCATACGTGTCAACAAAAACAACACCGCCTGCACCACATCTAGCGTTCGGAGCATAAGCGACATCACTACGCCCTCTGGTGGTCGGATATTGAATAAATTGTAAATTTGCTATACAGTCAAAATTAGGTCGCTATGACTTCTGCCGAGAGTTCTCTGCTTTATGCGAACGGCTGCCAGGGTGCTGGTATGGCTAAAACGCATGGGGTGGAACACTCCCCCGGCTGAGCTGACAACTTGGACGTCCTGTCGGTTCAGGAAGCATTGCGCAAGTACGACGTGGGCCGCCTGCTACTTAAGCGGGCGGCCCACGCGTCGTTTTGTCTCTATAAACTAAAAACCCACTCGTATTGAGTGGGTTTTTAGTGCATAAACATCTGGTCGAATGTAAGTCAGACTAAAAGTCTAAACTAGGCAACTTCAACAGTAGCGCCGGCCTCTTCGAGAGCCTTCTTAGCAGCTTCTGCGTCGTCCTTGCTAACCTTCTCCTTGATTGCGCTAGGAGCGTTGTCAACAAGACCCTTTGCCTCACCAAGGCCAAGGCCGGTGAGTTCCTTAACAGCCTTGATGACTGCTACCTTCTGAGCACCAGCGTCCTTGAGGGTCACGGTGAACTCAGTCTTTTCGTCAGCAGCTGCACCAGCGTCGGCGCCAGCAGCAGGACCAGCAACAGCTACGGCAGCAGCCGCAGGCTCAATGCCGTATTCATCCTTCAGGATGGTCTTCAGTTCGTTTACTTCCAGAACAGTCAAGCTAGTCAGCTCTTCTGCGAGTTTCTTCAAATCAGCCATTGTAGTTGATTCCTTTCGATTACTAATTGATTAGGCCGAAGCCTTAGCCTCAACACCGTCCAACAGCGCGTGCAAATTGCCAGAAAGGCCATTCATTACGCCATCGAGTGGTGAACTGAGGGTTGCAAGAACCTGAGCGATGAGCTCGTTCTTGCTTGGGAGTGTAGCCAGAGCCTTAACTTCAGCTTCGTCCAGCATTTTGCCTTCAGCAGAGATGCCACCAGTCAGCTTGAGGGCGTCGTGGGTCTTGGCAAAACTAGCGAGGACTTGTGCTGGTGCGACTTCGTCTTCGGTGCTTACGGCGTAGAGCAGCTGACCCTTGAGTGAGCTGGTGTCTACATCCTTGAGCGCTTCAGACTGCTGCAAGGCAACGCGTACCAGGCGGTTTTTGACAACCTTGATGGTAACGCCCTGCTCGCGAGCGGCGCGGCGAAGTGTCTGGAGGTCGGCTACGGTCAAGCCTTCGTAAGCGGCAAAAGCGGTCATCTTGGCGGCGCCAAGAAGTTCGCCTAGTTCGCCAACGAGGGACTGTTTCTTATCACGACTAATTGCCATGTATAACCTCCTATCGTTGATATTGTTTTCGACCAGATTGTTAAATTGCGGAATGTGAGAATTGCAAGGAAAAGAAAAAGGTCCTTGGTTCTCGCATTACCAACGACCTTGTTCGGGGAGAAATACTGTATTTTTGTATGACTGCCTCGGTAGCGGATTAAGTTTTCCTTTCGGTTAACAGCTACTGTCTTCGGTAATGGTCAACAGAATTGTAGCACGACTATTGTACAGATGTCAACGATTTTGCTGGGGTCGTCTGGGGTGAAAGTGCGACAGCATTGAGATAGTCAATAACGATGTCTTTAAAGTGGTGCAGCGCTTCCTCGCTGAGCCATTCGTGGTCGCCATGATGCTCGCCGCTTTCGGGGTACATAACCATCGTTGGGATGTTGTGAGGCGCCCAGTGTCGGGCGTCGCTGCCGGCGAGTCCGCGCATTGTTTGGATGGGGCGGCCGAGGACTTTTTCGACACTCGCTATGAATGCCTTCACAAGCGGGTCATCAAGGTTAATCTGGATGGCCGACTCGTTGAGAAGGAGCTCGTACGTGACGTCATTGTCGCGGGCGATCTTGTCCATTTTGGCCA
>DATEFF010000019.1:0-3618 GCA_035280785.1 Saccharimonadales bacterium (SeqCode) | reverse complement strand
CCAGCTCCGAGCATCCCGGCCGGAAGTGCGCGCCATGTGGGTGATCTCGTGTCAGCGCTCGCCTGACTTCGTCAGCCGTGGCGTGGCGCAGCTCGTTGGTCTTCATCCCCATGCCGATGCCCTGGCCGAATGGAGTCTGCCGACAGACATACCCCATGGTCACCCAGCCGTCACTTGAGCGCCGGTGTCTGCCACTGATCGCCAGGACGGTGACGCCGGGCTTGCAGTCGTGCGGCTGGCGCCCCCGCCTGGGTGTGTAGAAGACGCGCGGTGGATGGGGTCGGTCGATCCGGAACGGACCGCTCAGTGATGCCATGTGCACTCCAGTGTCGGAGGGTTGATAGGACTAAGAAATTATATAATAACTATTGTTTCGGCGCAAAGTCATGGCATCAGTGCAAACGAGCTTAAACTATGACATAATAGTCATGTTATGATTGCTCATGTCTCTGGGGAAGTTGTAGAAAAGTTCGACAACACGCTGATAATTGATGTCGGCGGGTTGGGCTATGAAGTTTTGGTGAGTGGCGGCGATTACGAAGCTGCGAGCCTGAATGACCACGTAAAGTTATACACGCATGACCACTTGCGTGAGAATGCACACGACCTATTTGGCTTCACCAGCTTGGCCGCAAAGAAATTATTCCTGTTGCTGACGTCTGTTAGTGGCGTTGGTCCGCGCATGGGTTTGAGCATCTTGAGCCTCGGTTCTGCCGAGCAA
Source organism: Saccharimonadales bacterium (SeqCode) (assembly GCA_035280785.1). GTDB lineage: Bacteria > Patescibacteriota > Saccharimonadia > Saccharimonadales > EFPC-124 > DATEFF01. The sequence continues at coordinate 2,897 of DATEFF010000019.1, read as the reverse complement.
GTCCGAAGCGCAATTGCTGGCGGCGATATCGCGTACGTGCAGCAAGCTGCTGGCGTTGGTAAGCGAATTGCCGAGCGTGTAACCAACGAGTTGCGTGACAAGGTTGGCTTGCCGGCTGTTCAGGTCGCTGGAGCGCCAGTGCAAGCTATTGCCGGTGACGACGCGCTTGATGCGTTGGTTGCATTAGGCTACACGCTCCATCACGCGACAAACGCTCTCAGCAAGGTCGACACAGACCTCGACATTCAGGCGCGTATTAAACAAGCACTCAAGATTCTCGCAACCGCATGATCGAGCGAATTGTAGATACCGGCGCAACCGAAGAAGGCGACCAGCAAGAGCAGCAGTTGGAGAATACGCTGCGTCCGAAAGATTTTAGTAATTACATCGGCCAGGAGCGACTGAAGCAGCAACTGATGCTGGCGATTGCTGCCGCCAAGAAACGCGGCGAGCCAATCGACCACGTGCTTTTATTTGGTCCGCCGGGACTCGGCAAGACAACAATGGCAGCCGTTATCGCTAACGAAATGGGCGCTAACATTCGTGTGACCAGCGGTCCAGCAATCGAGCGGGCAGGGGACTTGGCAAGTATTTTGACTAACCTGACCGATGGGGATATTTTGTTTATCGATGAGATTCACCGCTTGGGTCGCACAGTCGAAGAAGTTTTGTATAGCGCGATGGAAGACTTTAAGCTCGACATCATGCTTGGTAAGGGCCCGTCGGCGCGTAGCCTTCGCCTCGACCTGCCGAAGTTTACGGTTATTGGTGCGACGACCCGCACCGGCAGTCTGGCCGCGCCGCTTCGCGACCGATTTGGCATTATGCATCGCCTGGAATTCTACAGTCACGACGAAGTCCAACAGATCATTCAGCGTGCTGCCGACATCTTGGGCGTGCAAATCAGCGCCGAAGCAGCGGCCGAGATCGCCAAGCGTGCTCGCCTGACGCCGCGTATTGCTAACCGCCTGCTCAAGCGTGTTCGCGACTATGCCGAAGTTCACGGCGACGGCATTATTAACCCAATGCTCGCTCAGAAAGCGCTCAAACTTCTGGAGGTAGGCGACGCCGGTCTCGACCCAGCAGACCGCCAGCTGTTGCTGGCAATCATCGAAAACTACAAGGGCGGCCCTGTTGGCGTTGAAACTCTCGCCGCTATGACTGGCGACGAGCGCACAACAATTGAAGACATGTACGAGCCATACCTTATGCAAATTGGCTTTCTGGAACGCACGGCTCGTGGTCGCAAGGTTACGCCTAAAGCCTACTCGCATCTCGGCAAGCCACCCGTCGGTGGCGAGATTAGCCAGCCAGAGCTATAATAGGGGCACAAGGAGCTAATCACATGGGACTATTCCCCACCAAACGTACCGATGAAGGATATCAGCAAATGCAGTCTGGCACGCCAGTCCCGCCAGCGCAGACCGCGCATGCTGGTGCTTCTGCGAGCCGCGCCGAAATCGACGTAAGTCCGGAACTGATGGCTAAGCACGAAGAATCGCGCCGCAAGTTCCCAGGCATTCACCTGAGCAAAGGCGAGTATATTATCGTTGAGGTTCGTCGCCACCCAATTGGGTTGATTTCTATTTGGGCCATGATGATCCTGCTGATTGTCGTCACGTTGGCTATCATCCCGCTGTATGCAGCAAACGTAGGGTTGATCGCGTCGGTTTTTGACGCCTCAGTAGATAAGTTCCCAACTGCCGCCGACATAACAATGCCGGTTATCGCACTCGCGGGTTTGTTCTTCATGGGCGGCTTGATCGCAGTGTATGTCTATAATGGCAACCTTTTTTATCTGACAAATGAAAGCATTATCCAATTCATTCAGAACAGTATTTTCTCGACCAAAGAGCAGCAGATTAACTTGGTAAACGTCGACGACGTGAGCTACAAGCAGCAGGGAATTTTGCAGCAGGTGCTGCATTACGGAACGGTTCGTATATCGACCGAGGGCGACGAGCGCAACCCGTATGTCTTTTACTTTGTTGCCAATCCGCAAGTCGTGACGCGTACGATCAATGATGCCATGGAAGAAGCGACTGGCTTTGCTGTTCGCTATCGCCAGCACAAGCAGGCCTTGCAGCACAAGGACCCAACTCTACCGCCACCTGAAGTATTTTAGCTGAATCGACGGGCGGAGTCGGTCGTCATTTCTGACCCACTCCGCCGCGTCTGGCTGTCGGATGCATTCTATCTGATTCTGTTCTGAATCTGCCTGAACATCCAGTCGCCTGGCGCCATCCGCGACGACCAGAACACGATCTTCTGGGCGCCATCGATGGTCGATAGGAACGTCACCAGTGCGAGCGGAAGCTGGAGCGGGGTAGTCCTCGCCCCGGCGAGTTGCCACAATGTCTCGTCCAGAGCGTCAGGGGCACCGCCAGGTCGCAGCACTTGAATCTGTGTGTATTGCTTGGCGACATCTTCTGGAGCGATCGTGAGACGCTTGATTCTCGCGTGGGCCGACTGTTCAGTGAGTCGTGTTTCTGTAACCCGGGTGAAACGTAGCGTCCGGTCGGCGTAGATTGAGACGTAGGCCCTTAGGGACGTCGTCTCCCGTTGACGTCTGCCCGAAAGCACGAACGACTCGTAGATGTCATCGCCGAAATCACCACGAAACAGCCGCACGATTCGCTCATGCCGCTGTTGTCCTGCACTTGGCATCTTTCTCACACTCCAAAAAGTTGAATGAACTAATGCGTTCCTGACAGCCGCATATAGTATAAGACAAAACTACTGGTTTCGGCTGGATTTTGTGAAGTCAGCTTCGTGCTCGAGGTTGGCGCGGAGTGAGTAACTTTTGCACTTACCATCCATGCAGTCCTTAGGCTCGTAGCTGTAGTCGGAGTTTTGTTCGCCGATAGCGACTTCTTCTGGATCCTTCAGGATGCTCG
>DATEFF010000018.1:0-2841 GCA_035280785.1 Saccharimonadales bacterium (SeqCode) | reverse complement strand
TCACGTAGGCCTTACCGATTTCGAATGGCGTATTGACGGTCGTAAAGACAGGTGTGCCTTCGCGGGCTAAGCGCATATAGCTTGGCTTGCCGTTTGTTGCGAGCGCCAACGTTGCCTTCTCGGCTTCAACACTGTCGCCAGGCGCAATAACAATCATATTTGGCATGACGCGCATGATGGCCATGTCCTCAAGCATCTGGTGCGTTGCGCCGTCGGGCCCAACAGATACACCAGCGTGTGAACCAATAATTTTAACAGGCTGATCGTTAAGCGCGATTGTTGTGCGAATTTGCTCCCAGTTTCGCCCTGGACTAAACGCTGCGTAACTGCTGACAAATGGGATACGCCCCATCGCCGCCATGCCAGCGCCAACAGTCACGAGGTTCTGCTCGCCAATACCAATCTGCGTAAAGCGTTCTGGAAAGGCCTTGGCAAAGTTACCCATCTTGGTTGAATCAGTCAGGTCGGCGCACAACGCAACAACCCGCTCGTCGCGACGGCCAGCTTCCTCGAGGCCGCGGCCGAATCCAGCGCGGATCGGCTCGCTTTTGATATCTTTGTGGCCGATGTTGTCGACCAGATGCATTGCTGGGTTACTACTCATGTTCGCCTCGAATTTTTCCGTTCAGGGTGCGCAGTTTTTGCAGAGCATCCTTTGCCTGCTGTGAGTTTGGCGGAGCACCGTGCCAATGGTAGTCATACTCCATAAATGGCACGCCCTTGCCTGGAATTGTGTGCGCGATAATGACCGTTGGCTTCTCGACAATTGCGCGAGCCATACTACAGGCGTCAATAATAGACTCGATATTATGGCCGTCGATTTCCAGAACGTGCCAACCAAAGGCTTCCCACTTTGCGCGGAGGTCCTCGAGCGGCATGATGTCTTCGGTGTTACCGTCAATCTGGATGTTGTTGCGATCAACAATAGCAATGAGGTTGTGCAGCTTGTACTTTGCAGCGAACATCACCGCTTCCCAGATGTTACCTTCGTCCAATTCGCCGTCGCCCGTCACGCAGTACACCCAACGAGTGTGATTCTCGTCCATCTGAAGCGCACGCGCCATACCTGCCGCCTGACTCAGGCCAGACCCTAGCGGACCGGAAGTTGTCTCCATGCCTGGCAGCTTTGTGCGTTCCGGATGGCCTTGGAGGCGCGAACCATATTTGCGGAGAGTCATAAGTTCTTTGCGGTCAAAGTAACCAGCGTTTGCCATTGTGGCGTATCGCACCGGCACGGTGTGGCCGTTACTCAAAATCAGGATGTCACGCTCTTCCCAATCAGGATTTTTGGGGTCGTTCTTCATGACTGCGAAGTATAATGCCGTAAAAATATCGGTCAGATCCAGAGGGCCAGCCGAGTGCCCACTGCCAGCGTGCTCGAGCATCTTGATGATGTCCTGACGGATCGTGTTTGCTTTTGCCTCTAACTGGGAGATTGTGTATGCCATAAGCTATTTGCCATTATACGGCTCATGCTTACAGATTCAAACATTGACAGGTTCCCTAACCCATGGCATTATGCCAGCTACGATGGGCGAACAAGGCTTTTGCCCATCCTGAACCCGGCAACTACCAAGGGGGCTCCGTGCCCGAACAACAATACGGCTACGTAAACGACCGCGAAAGCGGCCTCGTGCTCATCAGTCTGGAGCTCTACCACACGCTACCCCGCGGCACTGTGCTGCGGAGCATGCGCGGCGAGCAGCTCCGCAAGGGCCACGGCATCCTGGCCTACACGCCCGACTTCAGACTCTTCGAAGGCGGCCACAGGGTCACTCACGTGGGCTTCCCGGCCCGTCAGGATGATCCACCTGGAATCTTCACGGCGGGCTACCGCGACAACTGAGCACAACCACACGACGCGCAAAAGGCTGCACGCGGGTGATACCTGCGGGCAGCCGTGCGACACGTAGTTGCCGGGTCTTACTCTGAAATTATGCTACCCAAAGCTTTGGCGATCTGATTATACGCCTCTCTGGGGTCGTCAGCGTGCTGGATAAAGCCGCCAACATTTAGGACTTCAATACCGCCTTCGACAAGCAATGGCGCGTTTTCGGCGCTCACGCCGCCATCCCAACCAAGCTCGATAGTTGGGTTGATTGCGCGGATGTCGGCTGTCTTCTTTAAAATCGTCAGGTCAGCCACGCCACCTTGATGTCCAAGGTCGCCGCCAAACAGTAGTACGTGGTCAGCGTGCGAGATGATGTCGGCGTGGTCTTCGGGTTTTGTGTCCTTCAATAGCGCTAGGCCAGCCTTGATACCAACAGCCTGGAGCTCAAGAACCATCGCCAGCATGTCATCCTCGGCCTCGGCGTGCACAATAACCATGTTTGGCTTGAGGCTCACGATGGTTTCCATGTACTGGTATGGGTGCTTATACATGATGTGAAAGTCAGCGGTCATGTGGTCAGGCCAGTACGCCTGGGCAATACCGACCATCTTCTCGGCAAAATCGCCATCGCCAAAATCAATGTGGACGCGCGGCGCGAACGGTTCTATGCGAGCCATTTGCTCGCGATAGTTATGTGGATTTGCAGCAGTTACAGTCGGACAGATGATAGGCATTAGCCGTAAAGCTCCTCTATTTCGTTAATTCTCCGTTGATGGCGGGTTGCGCCGCTAAACTCGGTGTCGAGCCAGACGTCGATGATCTTCAACGCTTCGTCTTCGGTCAGGACGCGAGCCGGGACGCATAGGACATTACTGTTATTGTCGTTGCGGGTCTCACGGGCAATGTCTTCGCTCCAGCAAAGCGAGGCACGAATACCACGCACGCGGTTAGCGGCAATGCACATGCCCTGACCGCTCCCACACAGCAGGATACCACGCGCATCTTCGTCT
>DATEFF010000017.1:0-9631 GCA_035280785.1 Saccharimonadales bacterium (SeqCode) | reverse complement strand
CGAATCCAGCGTACTTGAAACAACCAGGAATGACGCCGTCGAGCTTGTCGTAGCCAAGCAAAGCGCCGCTGTTGGTGACGATGCCGTCACTCAGCTTTGTGCCGCCTGTAAATACCTCGTTGTAGAAGGTAGCAGAACCGGCGACGTAAGCGACGTTAAAGTCGCTGCTCGAGGTCAGGGTAGCTGAGTCCCAGATTTCCTTTGGAGTCGCGTTGTCGGCAGTAATGAAACCACCAAGCTGTACGCTCTTGCCAGTAGTCGTTGGGACGCTAGCCTTAGCTCGGGTGTTAGTTGCTTTTAGGTTGAGGTCAGCAGATGCGTCGTTATGGACGTACATGCGAACCAGGTACTCGCGACCAGCTTGCGCGGTCACGTTGTCTTGCCATCCACCAGCAGATGTATTGCTGGCGTCTTTGATGACCATAAAGTTTCGTTCATCGCCAACCTCTGGGTTGTCGGTGATCGAGTTAAACGTCACGTGGCCAGCAGGTGCTGCCATGGTGTATGTAGGGCGATCGGGTCCAAAAGCCATTACGGCTGCGGGAATTACGATAGCGGCTACAGCAACAACCATAGGCATCAGTTGCTTTGGTGCGTGACGAAGCTTCTTGAATAGCTTCATGTGTCTCTCCCTTAGTAGTTTACTTATATCATAAAGTAGCGTTACGTTCTAAAATCTTTGCAAATCTCTTTGGTCCGGATTGTTAATGAGCGCTCATGGCATTGATTGGCAAGTCAGATCATTTTAATTCGCTTGGTTGTTCCCCGAGGGGAGCAACGCGGTCGGGGCGGATGTTGCCCAGATGGTTACTCCTCTCGGTGGGGTGGTAAAGCATGGTCGGTTGCGGCCGACCGCCGGACCTCAGGTTCGAGGTCCGGCGGTCGACACGCGGTTCAGCAGGACGGAATGCCCGGTGCGCAGCCGCCGCCCGGTTGTGCCGGATCGGTCTCGTCCGGTGCGGGAGTATCCCGCGGCGGAGTCGATGTCCGAGTCGGTTGCGGTTGCGACGTCTGGCCGCCACCATTGTTGGCTGGTGGAGGCGGCGGCACGTAGGTCTCCGGCGGAGAACTCGGCCGCGGCTCCTTGGTGGCGGGCGGGTGACTGCCCTTCACCTGGTCGGGAATGTCCTCGCGGCCATCACCGTCCGACGGGTCCTTCGGGGTGACGCAGTCGCCGTCACGGTTCTCGACCTTGGGCGGCACGCACTTCTGCGGCGGCTTGCTGGTCGGGGGTGTGCTCGGCGGAGGCGTCGAGGTGGTTGTCGTCGGTGGCTTGCTCGTGCTGGGAGTAGGGGTCGGCACCGGCTTGCTCTTCGGGAGCCGCCACATGTTGTGGCAGTCCACGAAGACGCCCTGTGTCTTGTCCAGCTCCTTGAACTTGCCGTGCTCGTCGTAGATCGCCTTGCCCAGGGAGACTCGGACCTGCGACTTCGTGTGAATGAACGGGTCGCAGCGGTTGTCTTCCAGATTGCGGGTGTTGATGATCGTGTCGTAGCGGACGACTTCCAGCTTGGAGGTGTCCGGGTTGCCGTCTTCGGCGGCCCGAGTCCGGAGCTGGTCATCGGTGATCGACTTGCTGGTGTTGATCGCGACGATGAATCGCAGGTCATGCCCACCTTCAGTCGCCTTGTACTTCGGGATGTCTTTGTCCCAGTCCATGGCGATGTTGGTGTTGGTGCAGTCGGTGTACCACTTGGTCTTGCCGTACAGCGTGTTCAGCTCGGCCCAGGTGTTGGTCCGAGTCTTGTCGCCGTCGGTCCCGACCGTGACAGGCACGGTGCGGGGGTCGCGGTTGGCTTCGCTGCCGCTGACCGGAGTCATTGGCTGGTCGCCGTCAACCACGGCCAGGGTCTTGGTCTTGCCGTCGGCATCGACGATCGTCGCCGTGTTGGCGTCGGTGCAGGTGCCTTGGGCTGCGGACTTGGCCTTGGTGTCGACTGCCGCCAGACGAGCGTCCAGCGTAAGTCGGAAGCCCTTGATCTCGGACGGGTTGATCGGCGCCTTGAAGCCGTAGGCCGTGACCTCGCTGTAGTCCGGCGGGGCCTGCTTGGCCTTGGTCACGGCGCTCCGGAAGGAGATCGCCGTGCCGTGGGCCGTGGCGCAGGTGACGCCGCTGGTTCCGAGGCTGAGGTCGGGACGCTGGGTCATGCCGGCCTGTCCTCCGCCGAACGCGGCCGCCAGAACGGCGACAACGATCAGGAAGGGCAGGGCCAGCAAGCCCAGGTAAAACCGGCGTTGACGCTGCCGCGGGTTTGCGGCGGCGAGTCGACGTCGGATAGTGATTCCAGGCATGAGGGGCAGCTCCTTTCGTATCGAAGCCCCAAAAGGGTTTGCCCGCTTAACCGCGCGGGCGGTTGCGGGACAGCTGCTATGGGGCTTGGTCCCAGAAGCAGCACACGTGCCAGTCAATGACAGGCGCGAGTGCTACCTCCGGGGAAGGAGTCATGCTTTACCTGCCGCTGCCGGTTAGGGCGCGGCGGAGTACCTACTGGAAATAGTTTGCGGCGACGCCCAGTAGGTACACTGCCACGCCCAATCAGCGGCGGCTAAAGTGAACTAAAATGATCTGACTTGTTAATGTACCTCACTCGTCTTACGCGGGACAGGGGACGTCAAAAACCCCTCATCAAAGATGAGAGATCCTCATGTGCTCCCTGTTAACTTGCCCGGTCTGCGGCCTAGTTAGGGTGGCCCCTAAATTGTCTAGTTCGCCGCAAAACGATGTCTATATAAATATAACACTTAATCTGTTATATGTCAATATTCATAAGCATCATATTGCGCTTATGGCAAATACAAAACCACCCCGACAATGCGGGGTGGTTTTAAGGCTGCGGTCAGTCTTTGCTTAACGGTTCAGGAAACTGTCGAGCAGGTTGCGGCGGCTGCGGATAAAGTAGCCACCAGCGGTCAGAACGCCGCCAAGGCCGATGGTACCGCCGAGAACGTCGGTAACACCAGTGTTAGGGAGTTCGGCAGGAGTGTCTTCACACTTCTTGTCGCCGACTGGAATGCCTGGCTTGCACTCTTCCTTACAACGGTCGTCGCCTACAGGGATACCTGGCTTACACTCCTTAGGAGTTTCAGGGGTAACCTTGGCTTCACAGGTAACGCTCTTTACGCTGCCTGCAACATCGAAGTTAACAGTTGCAACGATAGTGTACGTGCCGTCCTTAGCGTAGGTGTGGGTGCTAGCAACGGTGCTGGCGTCAGTTGGCTTAACGCCACTGATGCTCTGGCCGTCACCGAAGTTGAAGCTTGCGTCCTTAAGGGTAGCGCCGCCACTCTGAGTGGTCTTGGCTGTAAAGCGGTATTCGCGCTTTTCCTTGTTGATGACGGTAGGAGTCAACGCAGTACATGCGTAGGCTGGCTTTGGAGCTTCAGGCTTAACCTCGACAGGCTTGGCACACTTAGCGCCAGTAACAGTCTTGGTCTCACCGTTAACAGTTACGTAGACAGTAACCTTGGTGGTGTATGTACCTTCCTTGGCGTACTTGTGGGTAACAGCCTGTGAAGGGTTTGTTACAGTTTCGGTCTTGCCGTCGCCGAATTCGTAAACCAGCTTGGCAATCTTAGCGCCGTTGAGGGCGGTAGTGTCGGTAGTGTAGCTAAATGTAGTGCGGTCGATTTGCTTAGTGTTAAGCATGTCACAGCTGTAGCTTGGGGCTTTGCCCTTTGGCTTACCGGTGATAGGGTTACCACAAACGGTCAGGGCTGCGAACTCAAACTGGTCGCCGTTCATCATGATCAACGCAGGAATGCTGTTGCTCAAGAAAACGTCCTGGCTACGGCTAGAGTGGTATGTAACGCCGTCGATGTTCAACTTAGTTGAGTACGACTTTGATTCACGACCAAGGCTGGTTGCATCAGTTGCAACAACTTTACCGTCAAGGACGATGTCGCCGTTCTTGCGAGCTTCACCCAACTTTGCAGTCTTTGCAAAGCGGTCGATCTCGTTTGGCGCGAGGCCATAGTGAGCGTAAATGTTGTCAAGGTCGCCCTTGGCGTTCTGCTTGTACTTAGCGACAAAGTCAGAAACGCTTGTTACGCCACAGTTAATGATGTTGTTTGCCTTACATTCGGCAGCCTGTGCAGGCGTACCGCTTGTAAGATTAGCTGTCAGAGCAACACCTGTCAGGCCCACAAAGAGGGCACCGACAAGCAGTTTGCTGCTACCAGCGTATCGAACTCGGTTCAAAACACGATTGATAATATTCATAGTCAAAGTTATCTCCCTAAACTTTCCCAGCATATTATCATAAAAATGACAAATAGTCAATATTACGCTTAAGCTTGATAAACATAACAGATATCCACCTCTGTTACTATGGATTCAAATATGGCATACTAAGGTGACATGAAGAATAAGCCCTCAGAGCACCCTAAACTGATGACGACCCCTGTTAGGGCGGGTTTTCCGAATCCAGCCGAAGAGGCAGGCGGTTTTGCATTGGATTTAAACGAATATCTGATCAAGCGACCGACCAGTACCTACTATCTGAGGGTTGAAGGCGACTCGATGACAGGGGCAGGAATTACCTCTGGTGACCTGGTTGTAGTCGATAAATCTCTTGAGGCACGGTCCGGCGACATTGTTGTGGCGGCCGTCGAGGGTGACTTTACATTGAAGCGGTTCAAAAAACAGGGGTCAGAAGCCTGGTTGATCGCTGAACATCCCGGCTATCCACCAATTGCGCTGCACGAAGCGACAGAGGCCGCCCTCTGGGGTGTAGTAACGTTTGTGATTCACCGCGCTAGAGGTTAGCGCTTCTTTTTCTTCTCTTGTCCCCAGATGAGGCCGAGGATCTCGCTGGCGGCAAAGGCTGTCAGTAAGGCGACGCCGAGCGATGATTGCCCCACAGATATAAGTGCAAGCGATGCCAGTCCGAACAACGCGGTCTTAAGCGCAACCAGCCACACGAGGCCTAGGCGTAGGTCGGCATTCGGTGCCAGCCATACACCCCATAAAATCGTCACTACCATCGGTATGCCAACGCCGGCGATGATCTGGAAGAAGATATTGGTTGGCAAGTGGAAGCCCCAGTAAACAAAGGCAGCCAGCATCGAAATCTCAAGAATGAACGCAAGTGAGAGATTGAGTGATTTAAAACCATTCATACTAGCTATCCATTATATAGTAATTACAATGACCCGCAAAAAATCAATTTTCGCCCTTGTGGATTGCAACAACTTCTTTGTGAGTTGTGAGCGAGTGTTCCGCCCTGACCTCTGGGACAAGCCAGTGGCAGTGTTGAGTAACAACGACGCTTGTATCGTGGCGCGTAGCAACGAGGTGAAAGAGATGGGCGTACCGATGGGTGCACCCCTGTTTAAGATCGACCATCTGATGAAGGGCAAGAACGTAACGTTGTTTTCGGCCAACTTCCGGCTGTATGGCGATTTCTCGCAAAGGGTGGTGCAGATACTCGCCCAAGCTGCACCAGAGATAGAGGTCTACTCTGTTGATGAGTCATTTTTGGATATCTCCAGCTTGCCGACAGATGACTACGAAAGATGGGCGTTAGACCTCAAGGCGCAAATTTATCAGTGGACGGGCATCCCTGTTTCTATAGGGGTGGCGCCAACAAAAACGCTCGCAAAAGCGGCTGCTGAGCTGGCCAAGAAGACGCCCGGCTCATCTGGCGTGCATCTGATAACGGATGACAACAGAGAGGAGTTGCTTCGGTGGCTTCCTGTTGGCGGTGTTTGGGGTGTTGGCTGGCGGACGGCACCGAAGTTGCAGGCGCGCGGCGTATCAACAGCATGGGACCTGACTCAGGTGAGCGAAGCCTGGATTCAGAAGCATCTGTCGATTCGCGGCCTTAAAACGGTCCGCGAGCTCAAGGGAGAGAGCTGCCTGCCTCTGGATAGCGTCGTTGAGCCGCAGCAGTCAATTGCTCGGACTCGGTCTTTTGGGCATAACGTCCGCGACTACTATCAGCTGGAGGGGGCTATCGCGACATTTACGGCGCAAGCTGCGGTAAAGTTGCGCGCCCAACAAGAGGTTGCGACGGGGGTGATGGTCTTTGCCCGGACACCGCATAACTTCGAGGGCGGTCGAGGCTCATCAACTGTGGTCAAGCTAGGCCAGCCCACTGCTGATACTGGCGACCTGATCGATGCGGCGCTTCGCGGTCTACAGATCATTCACGACCCTGACTTTGCCTATCGCCGGGCTGGCGTAGCGCTGGTTGGGCTTGTCTCTAAAGAGGCCTGGCAACTGTCGCTTTTGCAAGATTCATCCCAGTTAGACAAAAAGGCTGCGCTCATGCAGTCTGTTGATTCGCTCAATACAAAGTACAATACTCGCCTTATCCGTCACGCCAGTGAGCACATCGAGAAAACTGGGTGGCACAGCAAGCATCAACGCCGTAGTCCGGCCTACACGACCTCTTGGACTGACTTGCCAATTATCCATTAGTTTCTAAGGAAAGCGGGCGGCCGTTGTTTACTTTACACTGGAATAAGCTATAATATAGTTACCCAATCGACGACCGCGCCAATGAATTGTAACGAAGGTTGAAGAGAGGGCATTCACCCGATCCAGAAGGGACCACCCGATGTCTCGCACGCACCACCGCAAGCCGACGGTCATCAGCAAGCGCGCCACTGGCGCCATGACCGTCACCAGCTCGGAAGTCCAGCTTCACGCCGGCTTCACCGCCGCCGTGAAGGCCGCCTACCTGAGTGGCGACGTTTCGGCGCTGCCGCTCGACCAGGTCGTCTCGGCCGTCGAGGCCGCGCTGGCCGACTACAAGGGCCGCACTCCGCTGCCCACCTGGAACACCGCTGCGGTCGACGCCGCGCTCAGCTACCTCGCCGAGAAGCGGCAGATCACCCTTCCGAGCCCGGAGCTGGTCGGCGCTTCCTGAGGCCCGGGTCCGCGGGCGGAGTCACTGACGGCACAGCGCCGCCACACTCCGCCCGCCCCGGCGAAACCCACTGGATCGGGTTTAACTCTAGTCAAGAGCTTATTTTTCTGGTAGAATCTATCTGTTAGAAGACGCATCGCAGTTTTGCGTCAACGGGCTGGCCCCAATTTTGCCTTCGGCAAAATGTGACCAAATGCTCGAACCAACGAATTATATGCAAGCACATAATTGCGTTGTTCTGCGCTTTGGCCCCGTCGTCCAGCGGTCAAGACACCGGGTTTTCATCCCGGCAACCGGAGTTCGACTCTCCGCGGGGTCACCATGAAAAGAGATCATCCATGCGATGGTCTTTTTTCATTGTCTGTAAAAGTCAGAGGAGCCGCTCAGTGGGTACGCCTGGAAGTGGGAAAATTATATGAGTTGCTATTGTAATATTGTGTGACACACAGTATACTCCAAATCATGAACGACATAGATGAGCTATTTGCCAACCAAACGTTGGAGCTTCGCCGCGGCACGATTGTGCTGGCTATCTTGAGCTGCCTCAAAACCCCGCTGTATGGCTACGGGCTGTTGCAGACTCTTGAGCAGTCAGGTATCGCAGTAGATGCTGGCACGCTGTATCCATTACTCCGTCGCCTCGAGAAGCAGGGCGTACTAGAGAGCAATTGGAATACCGACGAGCAGCGCCCACGCAAGTTCTATCAGCTGAGCCCTCAAGGCACTAAGCTGTACGATCGCTTGGTTGAGGAATGGTCTCAAACGAACGAAAAGTTACAAGTAATGATTAAACAAGGAGAATCACATGAGTAATCTGCCGCAGCGCTATGCCTATGCGGTCGCTCGTAACCTGCCCGAAGCTCAGCGCGACGAAGTCTCACGCGAGTTGCAGGCAACAATTGAGGACATGGCCGCTGACCGTGCCAAAAATGGTAAGCCAACAGAGGCCGACTACAAAGCTGTGCTGAAAGAGCTGGGCAACCCCGACCATCTGTCGCACAAATATACGGCAAGCAAGCGATACCTGATTGGCCCACGCTTTTATGACGCATATTTACGACTACTGAAGCTACTGTTAAGTATTGTCCCGGGCATCGTTGCCGCAGTTATGCTGGCGGTCGGCTTTGCCGAAGGCGGTCAGCCTGTGATGGCGACTATTGTCGAGGCAATTGGTGCCGGTATTATGGCCGGCGTTCAGGTTGCCTTCTGGGTGACGCTGGTGTTTGCTATCTTGGAGCGCGCAGGTATTAAACCCGAAGAGCTCGAAGGCGCTTGGACGCCAGAGCAGCTTCCGCAGGTTCCTAAGAATACAAAGCGCCAGATCAGTGTTGCCGAGGGTGTCAGTGGTGCTGTGCTGCTGGGGCTGTTTATGGCTTGGGTCGCACTGTCGCCGATAATTCACCTGAAGGACGGTGCGCCGCTCCTCAACCCTGAGTTGTGGAACTTCTGGATGCCTGTCTTCTTTGTCCTGACTGGTTTGACGCTGGTGCAAGAGGCCGCGCAGGCAAAGATTGGCAACTGGACGACTACTTTGGTTGTTACGAATGCGCTCCTGTCGGTAGCTAGCCTGGTCTTTCTGGTCGCGCTGCTTTCGACGCAGCAAGTTATTAATCCGGCCTATGTTGAGGCGTGGGGCTGGAACAAGTCCGAGGGTTTTGATGAGGCTATGCGCTGGACGGGTGCAATTGCCGTGGCATCAACCATTGGCATCTACGTCTGGGAAATCGCGCAATCAATGGTACTGAATCGTCGATTCGTCAAAACTCAGAACAAGTAAGTTGCTTGATACTAAGCAAGAAGGCCTCGGTATTCGCCGGGGCTTTTGCTTTTGAACTTATTTTAGTAGACGTACGTAACGTCGCTGCCGAATGTGTCGCGCAGGCGAGTGACGGATCCGGAGTCGGTTACAACAATGAATGGTCTGTTGCGATCTTTTGCTGCGGCAATACAGTCTTGGACGGCTGCGATGAGCTGCTGGTTGCGCTCTTCACTTGGGGCGGTGTAGGTTTGTAGGACAAATATACGCCCATTGCATAGCCCAGTTTGCGGCGTGCTGTCGGTGGTGTATTGCATCAGGTGCCCCCAGTTTGTCAGGAGGGCGTTACCGATGAGCGAGTCTGAGTTAGGGGCATAGTGTAAGCTAACCGTGTTGCCGTAGAGCTGGCCGGATTGCCCAAGAGCGGCGTAATTGCGAACGTCAGAGCTAACGCGTTCCATATGGATAAGATTGCCAACGATGACACGCGCTCGGTCAAATGGGTTAGCCGTAAGGCTCACCAGTAGCGTTATGCCCATTCCGACTACCAGAGGCAGGGCGACCCAGCGGTGAAGTGCCGTGAGGTTACGTTGCTGCATGATGGCAGATAGCGTCACGGCGGCCATGACGACCAGAAGAACCTCTAGCAGGTACGAAATTTTGATGCCGTAGTAACGCACTTCGCCAACGGTCACCAACTGGAACACGACAAACCCACCAACCAGTGCAAAGAGCGGGAGGATGGCATTGCCGGCGAACTTTTGCCAGCTTGCGGGTACGCCCTTACTGCACAGCAGATGTGTTGTGAGCGCCAGGCCAGCTAGGACGAGGCCATAATGAAACTCCTTGAGCCCGCCTGTTGCGTTCACGCCCTGCTGTGCGGACAATGTCGCGTACTGAAGGTGAAAGTACAGAGGTACGAGCTGCGTTGCAAAGGCTGCCGTAACGCCAAGCCATTGTTTGCTGATGGCCATTTTGGTAAGCGCCTTAAGGCTTCCGGCTT
>DATEFF010000016.1:0-11016 GCA_035280785.1 Saccharimonadales bacterium (SeqCode) | reverse complement strand
CAATCGCCAGTATCGCAAAGCTCATCACCGCCCTGGCCATTCTAGAGAAAAAGCCCATCAGCGGCGACGAATCCGGCCCGCTCGTCCCCATCACCGAGCACGACGAACAATTGTATCGTGACTATGTCGCGTTGAACGGCACCGTCGTCCTCATTAAAGCTGGCGTACCGATCAGCGAACGTGATGCACTGGAGGCGATGCTCCTGCCCAGCGCCAACAACGTTGCCGACACCACCGCCATCTGGGCATTTGGCTCGCTCAAAAATTACCACGACTACGCCAACGGCATGCTCAAGCGCCTCGGGCTGAAGGACACAACCGTCGGTGTTGATGCCAGCGGCCTCGACCCAAGCACCAAAAGCACCGCGTCTGACCTAGTGAAGCTTGGCGAAATCGCGCTCAAAAACCCAATCATCTCACACATTGTTGCTCTGCCAGCCGCCAACATTCCATTCGCTGGCGACATCCCCAATTACAACGCCATGGTC
Source organism: Saccharimonadales bacterium (SeqCode) (assembly GCA_035280785.1). Taxonomy (GTDB): domain Bacteria; phylum Patescibacteriota; class Saccharimonadia; order Saccharimonadales; family EFPC-124; genus DATEFF01. The sequence continues at coordinate 10,528 of DATEFF010000016.1, read as the reverse complement.
ACCAAATACGGCTACACCGGACTGAAACCAGGCGAAAGCATCCAGGCTGGCAATACGCTATTATTCTCGACAAACGACACGACCGCCGATGGCAAACAGGTCACAATCATCGGCGCCGTCTTGGGCACCGAAAACTACCGCGAATCTAACGCTGGTGCGCTCCAAATGGTCGACTCAACCAAGAAGACTCTGCGACCAAACAACTAGCGAACATCGGCGCCAATTGCTTGGCGTACGTTATCAAACCCGTCGCGCTCCAGCAGCTCAGCCAGCCCTTTATTGATCTGCCCAATCAGTGCTGGACCTTCAAATATCATGCCTGTAATGAGTTCGACGAGCGACGCGCCCAGGCGAATCTTTGTGTAGGCGTCCTCAGCAGAGAACACGCCGCCAACACCAATAATCGCCAGCTTATCGCCGTATGACTTATACGTTCTGCGGATCAATTCGTTACTGCGCGCCCATGTTGGCTTACCGCTTAGTCCGCCGCGGATTGAATCTGGCAATGCGTCTTGTAGCTCGACGCCAGCTTCGCGCTTGGCCAAGTTGCTAATTGTCACGCCAGCAATATTGTGACGGACAATAACATCGAGCAAACGCTTGAACTCGCGCCACGCCAAATGATTTGGCATTTTGATAAAGATCGACTGTCGCATTCGGAGTTCGTCAACTTCGCCTAGCAGCCGTTCTAACATCTTGGGCGTCGTAAACGGCTCGCCCTGGTACGTGTTGGGGCAGGAGATGTTAAGCGTCACAATCTGACCGACTCGAGCCTGACGAATATACCATAGACTCCCAATGTAGTCGGCGATAGCCTGGTCTTCGGTTTTTATCAGCACTTTGTTGTTTGTAAGCGCCACAGAAATATTAAGCGGAAAGTCCTCCAGCGCGCCCCAAGAGTAGGAGTGCAGACGGTGTACAACCGCCTCGACACCCTGGTTCGCCAGGCCCGCATGGACAACCAACGATCTGCTGTGTGGCAGCCGGTGGAACCACGGCCGCGGATTACCGGCGCACGGTAGATGCGTCACCGACCCGCCTTCCATGAATCCAAACCCGATCGCTCGCATCATCAGCGGCAGCTCGAAATTCTTGTCAAAACCTGCTGATAACCCAATCGGATTATCGAACCACATGCCGCGGACAACATGCCCAAGTCGCTCAGGATTTTCGTACGCCAAGTTCTTACGCACAACACGCAGCAAACTCGGCGAACGCTGTGCCCTAGAGGATAACCAAAGCGTACGCGAATGGACTCCATCTGGCTTTAGCTTAAATAACAGCGGCTTGGCGACATGCTTGTACGACCTAGCGACTCCTCGACTTACTCGTGCTCTCATGTTAGCAAGTATGCTCGCGCAGATAGAAGTCAAACTATGACTTATGTCACGAGCTGGCTGCGTACAGCATCGAGGTCGGCAACCTCCATACCATCCTTTGTAACGCGCAGAATACCGTCGGCTTTCAGCGACTTCAATGCACGACTGGCTGTTTCGCGAGCCAGACCAACGCGCGTCGCCAGCTCACCCTCGTGGACCGCTATAAACACGCCGCCTTTGCGTTTCTCGCCAAATCGCTCAGCGCTAATAACCAGCTCCAGCAACAAGCGTCGGCGAGCGTCATTGCCCATCAGGTACACCATGCGGCGCTGCAAACCATCAGTCCCACTGTAAACGCGCGACAGCAGGTCAAACAGCACATCATTATTGGCCTTCAAAAAATCCACGACATCAGCAGACGGGGCTTTGCGAACAGTTAGATCGGTAAACGCCTCACAGATATATGGGCTGGGCGCGCCACTAATCGCCAGGTTCATAGGGAAGAATGCCGGCGCCTTAAAGACATTCACGACCGCCCGGTCACCCGATGGCAGTACGTCGTATTGCACGACTTGGCCGCTTACGATGTAGTACACCGCTTTTGGCTGCGTGTCGGCCTGAATGAGGACATCGCCTTTGGAAAATTGCTGGGTTGGATATGAATCGAAGAATTTTGAGACCGTGTCTGCAACGTTCATGTTTTAGCTCCTTTTTCGCAGTGTACCACGACGCAGCTGGAACCATGCTCGAATCGGGAACGTGGCAAACGCAAACAGCGCAACGTTCACCAGCATCATATATAGAGGGAAGCCGTAGACCAGGAACACCCAATCCTGAATCGTCAGCAGCGTAATGATCATGCTGATAACCGACATCATGTACGGCCAAGCATATTCGCTGGCCGGATTACGGTATGCTTTTTGTAGTGTCGGCAGCGTCGCAAAGATGTCCGCAACAATGCTAAATAAAATCGCAAGCTCAGGGATGGACGTAACTTGCCACAGAATAATCCCAACCAACGCCAGCACGCCACAGGCGATCGAAAATGGCGTAAAGTGTTCACGCACGCCGTACTTCATGACCGTCAACGCACTAATGATCAATGGGCTTGCCGCCAAAGCCAACAGCACCAGAGCTTGTGCGCTTAACCCATATTGCAGCTGCGCAAAGAAGGCAATCAGCGGAGTCAGACCCCACAAAAACCATGTAATTGGGTTGGGCCGGGCCTTCCCCACTACAACTCCCCACGCATACTGCGCGCCGCCAATCAGACGGATAGCAATAGAAAATACCGTGAACCACGCGGGAAGCATAAATAGCATTTCTCCGCCTCAATCGTAGTACGGGCTGGGGTACAAATGCAAAGGGAAACTACGCGGCGGGACGATTGTGGTGATTGCGGTCGCCGTAGTCGGCGAGCAATTGTGCGCATTCGGCTTCAAGGATACCGCCCTGGACTTTCATGGATGTCTTTTCGCGCAGGTTCATGCGGCCGCCTTCAACTTCGTCGCTAAAGTCGCCCTTGATATCAAAGAGCGACGCATCAACGTCCTTTTTGTATGCACCAAAGTACACCTCGGGAATTCGCGCCCATGCCGCCGCGCTCAAGCACATATGACAAGGCTCGAGTGTGCTGTACAGCGCCAGACCGTACAGGTCGTCAGTGTGGAATTTCTGCGCAGCGCTGCGGATAGCGTTGACCTCAGCGTGAGCTGTTGGGTCTTTGGTTGGTCCAACCATGCTGCCACCAGTCGCAACGATCTCGCCGGTCGTTCGGTCAACAAGCACAGCACCAATTGCCACGCCGTTGCTTGCAGCTGCCTGCTCGGCCGCGGCTATTGCAGCCTGCATGTATTCATCTGATGATTTCATATCCCCACTATACCGTACCCGTGCGGTAGCGTACGATATAAACAACGTAAGCAGAAAGACGCGTTTATCGAATACTTTGAGCAACTTGCTAGGCACCTTCCTCTCGAGCTGTTTGTATTTGTCGGAACATTCCTAGAGGAAGTGATCTCACCTATTCCGTCGCTGCTGGTTCTAATCCCAGCTGGTGCGATTGTTGAGGCCAGGCACATTCCACCAAGCTACGTCGTTGTACTGGCAGCGATTTGTGGTGTTGCTCGAGTGCTTGGCGGGTCAATCTTGTACTGGCTGGCGCACCGTATCGAGCATGCCGTCTTTGGCAAACGCAATCGCAAAATATTTGGACTGACACACGCGGATATTCTGCGCCTCAGTAAACAACTTGGCGACCGCAAAAAGGCATGGCGAGTTTGGCTCATCCTGTTTGTCTTGCATTCATTGCCGGTCTTCCCTGGGACGCTTCTGTCGGCCGGGTCGGGATTTATTAAGGTCAAATACAACATCTTTGCCACAGCCACGTTCGCCGGGTCGGCAGTTAATGCTGTCATCTACATCTGGCTTGGGTACATGGGGCTACAGGCAGCGCAACACCTCGAGGATATTGGCTGGCTCACGAACATCGTATCCATTGCTGTCGTTGTTGGCCTTATTGCTTGGTACGCAGTTTGGTACTCACGCCGACGCAAGTCGAGAACTAGATAATTCCTTCGTCTTCCAACACCCGCAGAATCTGTTTTGCCGTACCAAGGATTCGCCCATACAACGCAGCGGTCATCAGCACCAACGCAATCGTACCGATTGACTCACCAGAGACAAACAGTCGTGCTATGTGGTCCCTGTTAAGCTCGAATAAAACAAAGAGCACGAGCACAATAACGCCATAGCGATCCATCCGTCCAATAACCTGTGCCTCGCGGTGGTTCCAGGTGATTTTGTACATGCGGGTCGAGACGATGCCCGCGGCCAACCCAATCACAATAGCCAGCACGACCTGCCAAAAGACAGCCTGCGTGACAACAACGTTATAGCCAGTCACGAATATAAGGATCAAACAAACGACGCTCAGAATACGCAAGTTTGTGCGCAACTTCTTGCTGGCGTTTGCCCGAATGTGCCGCGCTTGGGTGCGGTGGCGATTCATGATTTTATTATACGCTTTTTACAAAATCGTTGGCCCTTTGGAGGACCGCCAGCCAATGCTCAACGCCGCCGCCAGTCTGTTTGATTGACGCCACAAGCTCATCGTAGCCCAACCATACAACGTCAAACTTCTCGTGCGACTCCAGCTCTTGCTCGCCGCGGTTTGTGCTGTCCAAAAATAAAGAGTAACGCCAGCGAGTTCGAGCGGCGGTGCAAACCCTTCTTCTCGTTAAAATAGTGCGAGCGGATAAAGCCACCAAGCTGAACTTGCTGCTGGAATGACGAATAGCCTGTCTCTTCCTTTAATTCGCGCACCGCTGCATGCTCAAACGATTCGCCCGGCTCGCGGCCGCCACCGACCAGCCAGATCGTCCCCTTGCCCGTCCAGCTCAGCGCCAACCATTTATCGATTGCCGGATCGTAGCCGACAACAACAACGCCCTCAACATCGGTTGCCTCAGGATGCGCCGTGCCATACTCCTCAATCGTCTCTGTATCACCAAATATGTTCATACACCCCATGATACCAAAGTGATTTTTCTCTCCATGAAAAAACACCGACCGGTAGCGATAATGTCGGTGCTTTTTCATGGAGGGCCGCCTGGGACTTGAACCCAGGACATTCTGCTTAAGAGGCAGACGCTCTAACCAGCTGAGCTAGCGGCCCATAAGTTAACAGATAAGACTATAGCAAAGATGGCGCGTTTTGTAAATACATTGCATAGCTTGGAGTTTCAATTTACACTTTTGCGAATCAATATAATTTCATGGGAACGTGGCCCGGGACACCCGTTCGAGGGGTCCCGGGCCAGCGTCCACACCCAGTAATGGGAAGGGTGTCCTCGGATCAGAGGACGCGGACCACGCCGGCCAGGATGCCGGAGCTGTAGAACTGCTCACCGCGCGCGTCGGCCGCGCGCTTGCTCGGCAGCTCCTCGTCCGTCAACGTGTTGCGCTCGTCGAAGTCGACGACCGTGACGTTGGCGGCCTCCCACAGCCGCATGAAGAGCAGCGAGAGGTCGAGGCTGTGCGGCCGATCGCCCGAACCGTAGTTGCGGATGATCACCTCGGCCAGGATGGCCTGGTCGATGCCGGCGAGCTTGTTGTCGATCATGGCGTCGTCGATCCGGAAGCCCTCGCGGGCGCCGGGCGCCAGGATGACCTTGAGGTCCTGCGTGCGGAACGGCACGCCGAGCGCCTCGACCTGCTGACGCATGAGCGAGATGGTCTGCGGAACCGTGCCCTCGACGAGCAAGTGCCCGATGCCACTGACGGCGGCGAGCAGCCCCGTCGGGACGTGCACGACGAGCGCGCCGGGCGCGTCCGCGAAGGTCACGCCGACCGCCAGGTCCTGGCCGATCTGCTCGGCCGTCTGCACCAGCCCCATGCCGGAGGCGTTGGGGTTGGTCTCGTCACCGGTGACACCGTCGCCGGCCGCCAGGTTGACGACCGAGTTGCCCTGGACCACGTAGGCCCGCGGCAGCGCGGTGCCGACGGCGTTCAACTCGCGCGTGACGATCCCGAAGCCCTGCGCGTGCTGGGCGACGGTGGACGACTTGCGGCTGAAGTTGATGTCGGCGTCGGGGGTGACGAGGACGGCGTCGAGCACGAGGCCGTACGGACGGAGAGCGTCGTTGATGACGCCGAGGCCGTACGGACGAGTGATCGTCGACTTCATGGTAGGTCCTTCCGATACTGGCCTTGCGGCCTGGATGCGAACGTATAGACTATACCACAAACCACTTATAAAATCAATACCCTTATGCTTCCCCCGGCGTGCTACACTACCCCGTATGAAAGCGCGAACACACGACCTGGCTGCCATCACCGCACTTGGTGTTATCGTCATGGCCCAGCCAGATAACCACCTGACGCTCGGAACAGCGGTGGCGGCACTTCTAGCCAACCAGCTCGGCGGTATCGCGCCAGACATCGACCAGCCCATTGCACCACTGTGGCGGAATCTGCCAATTGGCGGATTCTTTGGCCGCATCATCGCCAAAATGATGGGCGGACACAGGTTTATCACTCATTCAATTTTGGGTCTTTTCCTGTTTGCGGCGCTGGCACGGCTATTCCTGACGTTTATTCACCCCATCATTCCATCGGTCGACATCGAGCTGGTATGGTGGGCCTTTATGATCGGCATGGTTTCGCACCTCGTTATGGACACCTTCACCAAAGAGGGCGTGCCATGGCTCTTGCCACTCCCATTCAAATTTGGCATTCCGCCGCTCAAACGGCTCCGCATCACCACAGGGACATGGGGCGAGGGCGCATTCTTTGTCCTTATAATTGCATTCGATATTTGGTACTGCTCAACGCATTACCGCGAAATCATCCAGCTACTGCACAACCGTATTGGCTAAACCGCGCGTCGCGGCAGGCTAAGCAAGTAGAGTCCACTCAGCACGCACAGACCAGCCATGGCCAACAGGAGGCCGGTAAACGTTGTATAGTGAACCAACGCCGCGCCGACAATTGCACCGATAGCGATGGCAAAAAAGTTACTGGCCTCCCACACGCCCCAACGGGAGCTTGCCATGCGCGGCCCGCCAATATGTGACGTGTACAAAGCATCATATGCCGGTGCGTACACCGCTTGCGCCAACCCCAATACAACTTGCACAGCCAGAAGCATCCACATTGAATCGACAAAAAGATAAGCCACAAAACATAACGCCATCACCAAGTAAGAGCCGCCAACGATCCACTCCTTGCGGTGCACGCGGTCACCCCACTTACCAGAGGCCAAGGTCGCAAAGCCAGCCACAACCGCATAAACACCCGCCGCCAAACCTGCGTCCAGGATGTCGCCCCCGATCTTCTCTACAAATAGCGCATAGTACGGGATAATCATCGCACCCGCTATCAGGACTAACGTGTCGGTAATCAATAAAATCTTGAGTGGTTTGTTGAGTAGGCTCACGGTTGATTTCATCATAGCATAACCAGGTTGAAGTAGCCGTTTGCAAAATTCCCAATTATACGACATAATTCCCCTGCCCTGTTCCACAGAGACACGAGGGAGACAATCATGCCTACTCTGCCCGATGCAGAGTTCATTGGCAGCCGTTTACAACGTGGCTGGCAGCGTCCGACCAGAGAGCTGGTGACGAAGTACGGACTCTATCTCCGCGAGGGTCTGGCCGCACCATCGGCACAACACCTGTACCGACCGGCGTCCGTTCTGACCCCTGCTGACCTGGGACGACGCAGTACCCGCGAAGGCATCTCGATGCTGGAAGCGTTCACACGGAAAGGCAGCGGTTCGCCCATCGCCGCGATGGGGATGGCCTACCCGCAGCTCGCACGCGGCTCGCACCGCAACCTCCGCGCACTCGCCGCACAGGCGGGCGCCGTGGACGCCAAGGCCGAAAACCGCGTCGAAAGTATCGTCACGCTGCACAACCCGCGCTACGAACCGATCACGAGCGCCGGACAGGTCCTCCAGATGGAAGCCTGCTTCTCGGCACCGGGCATCGGCGTGCGCATCATGCGCTGGCGTGAGATCATGCTGTTCCTGCCCGGCCAGCCGCCGCAACGCGTCACCGGCACAGACGCCTGGGTGCTGCAACACGAGATCGACCACCTGGACGGCATCCTGTGCACCACCATCGCCCACCGCCAGGGACGCCTGATGTACTACGTCCCGCCTGAGTGGGCGACCTCGTTCTTCAGAGGCGGATTCGCTGACGACTGGCCGGTCTTCCCGGCCGCGCAGTACACCGCCATGAGACGAGGCTCGTTCGATCTGGCGACCTTCGCCAGGTATCTGTAACAGGGGCGGGGAGCCCGAACGCTCCCCAAACCCATGAAATTATAAGTTCAATTATGCGTACGACAGGCGGGGCTGAGGGGTGTCCCTCGAGCCGCCGCCCGTCGCAGGCCGCGTTAGTTACGCGACCTTACCGCATCTCTCATGCTCCGCAGAGCTGGTATTCCGAGTCGTTGTGCGCACCGGCGTAGGCGTCACACAGGTACGGGTTGCCCGGCCGCGAGCCGGTACCGTCCGCCGTGATGAGCGTGTGCTCGTCGTTGCGCTTGACCGTGAACGTCATGCCCTGCATGCGGTCCTGGTACGGACTGTCGAAGTCGGGCGGAGCCGGCCGCCCGTCGCTGGTGTACCACACGCGGGAGTAGGTGCCAGTCATGCTCTTGCCGTCGCCGTTGATCTTGAAGGTGAGGTCGGCGTTGCCCTGGCACATGCGCGTCTCTTCGATCGAGTCCGTGCACGGCCCAGCGTTCCAGGTGTAGCTCCCGGTGCCGTCCTTCTTGATGGTCAGGCCGGCGCCGTGGACGTGCCACTCCCCGACGAACAGCGCCTTGACGGGCGGCGGCGGGCTGTAGTTGACCGTCACCGTCTCCTGGTCCTTCCCCTGGAGCAGGTCGCCCAGGGTGTCGAAGGAGTTACGGAAGAAGTTGACGACCGGTCCCGCGACCATCACCAGCGCGGCCAGCACGCCCTTCCAGCCGAACGCCGTCATGATGGCGTCCGGGCTGAAGCAGCCACTGACGATCGCGCCGACGTTGGGCTTGTCGTTGTTGAGCGCGTTGACGCAGTCCTTGACCGTGAGGAACTTGGACATCGCCTCGGCGATCTGGTCGTACTTGGAGATGTTGATGGCACCGTTGCTGATCGTGCCACCCCCGGCACCGAAGCGCGTAAGGATGTTGATCAGCGTGGTGACACCGAACTCCAACTGGTAGATCGACTCGGCGAACCCGTTGTACTCGGTGGTGAAGCTCTTGCTGTCGCCCTTGCCCAGGTCGTAGTTGAGCCGGAGCTGGTCGAACGGCATCATGACCGTGCGGTCATTGCTGAACGACTGCCGGCCCAGGATCTCCAGGCTGAGCTTGGACTTGGGCTTCTCGGGGACCGAGATGCCCTTGTGGTTGATGAAGACCGGGTAGCGCCGCTTGTTGGCGATGTTCACCACCGGCTTGCCACCGTCCAGCCCGAGGCAGTAGTACAGGACCTCGGCGCCCCTGTGCTTGATGGAGTAGCCCTTGTCGCGGGCTCCGTCCTCATCCTTGCACTTGGGCTTCTCGGCCTCGGCGAACGCGTCGCCGCCCAGGCCGTCGAACTGGTACTTCAGCTCCTTGACGGTCGCGTCCACCAGGTCGGTGAAGCTCCGCCACAGCGGGTCCCACCACGACAGGTGGTCGGTTGTGACGTAGGCGTACTCGCCCTCGACCTTGGTCGGAGCCACGAGCCGCCAGTCCTCGGCCTTGCCGGTGCGGTTGACGGCGATGACGACGTCGCGCGGGTCGGTGATCACCCGGTTGAGCTTGAAGCGGAGGGTGATCTGCTTGGACTGCTGACCGTCCGGCGTCACGTGCACGATGTCGCCCAAGGGCTCGACCCCCTTGAGCGGGGGCTTGGAGATCTTGGTGTCGACGACGGCCTTGATGCCTTCGGGTGCCTCGTCCTGGAGGCTGACGTTCCCACCGATGTCGCGATACGCAGCCGCGGCAGGGTCGGTGGGTCGACCGGTCCAGTAGAGGTAGCCGGCGATCAGCGAGCCGACCACGGCCAGCACGATGGGGATGTACCACCAGCGGAACCATCCGGTTCGCTGGGTACCGGTTCGAGACATGATGTCCCTTTCTGCGAAAATCGGAGTGAGAGGTGCTGGCAGCAAAAGGAGCGCTCCTGTTCGGAGGCTCCTCTGCTACGTTCGTATGTTACTTTAACATGTAAAGTGGTTCTAGTAAACCAGTCTACCTCTGACGGGCGGTCTAGAAACCGCGAACCGTCACATTACCAGAACTCGTCTGGGCGTCGATGGTTCTTGGCGAGGCGCTATCTTGTGGTGCCGATACTTCACGTCGGCCGGAATCTGTCTCGGCGCGAACGGCGTACTTCTGCTGCGCCGAAACAGCAACTTCGATGTTGCCGCTAGAACTTCGGGCAACAACTTTGTTTGGAGCTGCAACAAATTCGAGCTCGACGTTGCCAGAATCAACTTGCGCATCAACGTCGCTACCAGCCACTCGAAGTGCAGTAATGTTACCAGAGCTTGTTCGCGCCTTTAGGCTCCCCTTGTTGTCGGCAGTTTCGATGTTGCCCGACTCTGTGCCCAAATTAGCGGCGCCTTCCATGCCCAGCAGCTTTACGTTGCCGGATTGAGTCTCGGCATGCACCGTGACACTACTCGGCGCGTACACAATGTAGTCGACCGAGCAATTGCCCACAT
>DATEFF010000015.1:0-3702 GCA_035280785.1 Saccharimonadales bacterium (SeqCode) | reverse complement strand
TCGAGCGTCTACGAAGACCTGACGGTTATGCAGAATGTTCGGTACTTTGCGCGGATCCTTGGCTACCCCAGGGCTGAGGCCGAACGAGTGATTCACGATGTCGACCTAGAATCGCAGAAAAAGCAGGTCGTCAGCACATTGTCTGGCGGGCAAAAGGCTCGCGTATCGCTGGCGATTGCGTTGTTGGGCCGTCCGGCGTTGCTGGTCCTGGACGAGCCGACGGTCGGGCTGGACCCGGTGCTCAGGCGCGACTTGTGGAATCTATTTGATGACCTTGCGGCCGGCGGAACGACGCTGATTATCTCGAGCCACGTCATGGACGAAGCCTCGCGCTGCGACCAATTGCTCTTGCTGCGCGACGGCAAACTCATCGCCAACGACACCGTCGACAGCATTCTTAAGCAGACAAAGACCGGCGACGTTGAGTCGGCATTCCTAAAGCTGGTTGAAAAGGAGGGGAAGTAATGCGTGCCCTATTGGCTACGACCGGGCGAATCTTGCAGCAGTTGTCGCACGACCATCGGACGATTGGCCTGTTGCTGTTTGTGCCAACGCTTTTGATGACACTCCTGCGGTACATGTACGACAATCAGCCACGGCAATTTGACTCTATTGGGCCGATGCTGCTGGTTATCTTCCCACTGGTCACAATGTTTTTGGTGACATCCATTGCAACCCTCCGTGAGCGCACTGGCGGCACCCTAGAGCGGCTGCTGACGCTGCCGATGAGTAAGGGGTCGTTTATGCTGGGGTACGCGCTGGCGTTTGGCATTATGGCGACGCTACAGAGCGCGGTAATCGGCGGCGTGTCTTTCGGCCTCCTTGGTCTCGAGGTTGCCGGCCCTGTATGGCTGGTAACTGGTGTGACGTTACTGATTGCGGTTCTAGGCGTGGCGCTTGGCCTACTGGCTAGCGCGTTCGCTCGCAGTGAGTTCCAGGCCGTGCAGTTTATGCCGGCGTTTGTTTTGCCGCAGCTATTGCTGTGTGGTCTACTGGTCGCGCGCGAGAATATGGTTGATTGGTTGCGATGGGTGAGCGACCTCCTGCCAATGACATACGCTGTGGAGGCGATGAAGGAACTCAGTACACATACAGGCATAACCGAGACATTGAATAAGGACTTATTGATTCTGGGCGCGTGGGTTATTGGCGCGTTGCTAATCGCATCGCTCACACTTCGCCGCCGCACAAAATAGGGGAACGGTTGGTCCCGGCGGTGGGCTGGTGTGCCTCGCCGCCGGGACCGCACGTCGTCGCGCCCTGTCAGCCGAGCGCTCGCTGCATCACCACGCGGTTGACCTGGATGGCGTGCCGGATGAACTTGACCTTCCCGAGCTTGCCTTCCTCCCCGGCCGAGTCCGGCTTGATCGTCCCGTACTGGGTCGAGATCAGCCGCAGCCAGCTCAGAAGGTTGCTGTGCCAGGGAATCTGGAGTTGTTCGTTGGTCATCTTGGACAGCGGCATCATCTCGTGGTTGGTGGTGAAGAGACCGTAGACCACGAAGACGCGCTTGTTCGTGATGCACAGACGGTTCCGGCGCTGGATGATCGTCTTGAGGAGGACCCACAGCATGGACAGGATCCAGAGGATGAGGACCGTCCACAGGAACCACTGTCCCCAGGCGACGTAGACCAGAAGCGCCCACGCCGAGCCGGTGGCCAGGATGCCCGCGGCGTACCATCCCACCAGGCTGATGGGGTGGTCGGCACCTTCCCATAGCAGCTTCTCGGTGTCGAGCAGGATGTGCTTGACGCGAGGACTCGGCCGCTGGTGTTGGTTGAGCTGGGCCGTGATGCGCTCATCGGCCTTCTCCCAGGGACCGCGGATGAACCGCGGCAAAGCCAGGAGGCTGAGGGCGATGGCCAGCACCAGGGTGACCGTGTTGGCCGCGAACAGGTACATGACCCAGCCCGACACACCCATGACGATGTGTCCCCACGGCACCTTTGTGCGTGGTGGTTCCGGCGGAAGGTCGGGTAGCATCACTGCTTCACCTCACTTACTGTCGAGACGTGCAGCCCGGGGATTTCCCGGGTGTAGTTAATTATGCAACCAATTAGCCATTTTGCATAGCAGCTACACTCGAGAGCTATAGGCAACCATCATGCGACGGACGATGGCGCGGGGGAGAAATTTGGTAAAAGTGACAAACAGTTGATTCTTGATGCCGGGAATCGCAAGTGGGATGCCGTCCAGCATGGCGCGGTAGCCAAAGCTTGCGACAGAGGCGGCCGAGGTGCGACCACGAGCAATCGGGTGCGATGTCGACAGGCGGGCGCTGCGACTGAAGCCGGTCTTTGACGGCCCGGGACAGAGGCAGGTGACCGTGACGCCGGTGCCGCGCAGTTCGGCGCTGAGCGCCTCAGAGAATGACAAAACATATGATTTACTGGCGCCGTAGACACTCAAAAACGGCACTGGCACAAAGCTGGCAGTCGAGCCCACGTTCATAATGCGTCCTTGGCCACGCTGAATCATAGCCGGCAGTAGAAGGGTCGTGAGCATTGTGAGCGACGTGACGTTAAGGGCTAGCATGCGCTCTTGTCGGACGGGATTAGCCTTGGCCAGCGGAGCAAAATCGCCGGAGCCTGCGTTGTTGATCAGTTGGTCGATGATGAGCCGTTGGCGGCGGATCTGCTGATAGACCTTTTGCGCAGCATCCGGCTCTGATAAATCTTGGGCGATAACGCGAACAGCCACATCGCTGCCAATTTCGCTAGCCAGCCGCTCCAGCTTGCCGCTGCTGCGGGCCACCAAGATGAGGTTTCGCCCCTCGGCCGCGCACAACCGGGCGAACTCAGCCCCAAAACCTCCACTCGCTCCGGTGATGAGTGTGAAAGTTTTGGCGCTACTAGTCATTGCCCTTATTATGCTCGCAACTTTTACGGGTGTCACAGACATTAAAAACAACAAGTTTCTAAGAGACGCGGACGTGCTCGCCAAAATACTATAGATTGTATATAATAAGCATACATGGAGCGTAAAACTAGCAGCACGCGCTATGTCTTTGTTACTGGTGGAGTGCTTTCCGGCGTAGGAAAGGGAATAACGGCCGCATCATTGGGGGCCGTTTTAAAAGCCCGCGGTTTGCGAGTCACAATTCAAAAGTGTGACCCGTACCTGAACGTTGACGCCGGAATGCTCAACCCAGCAGAACACGGTGAATGTTATGTCACCAAGGACGGAGCCGAGACGGACCTGGATCTCGGCCATTATGAGCGCTATTTAGACATCGAACTCACCCAGGCGAGTTCAACTATGAGTGGGCGGCTACTGCGCCAATTAATTGAGGACGAACGCGCTGGAAAATTCCAGGGCAAAACCGTCCAGATGGTTCCGCACTTTACGGACGCCATCCAACGCGCAATCATCGAAGCCGGCGAGGGTAGCGATGTGCACATCGTTGAGATCGGTGGCACAGTTGGTGACATCGAAGGCTTAGCATTCGTGGAGGCAATCCGCGAACTTAGTGGTCGGGTTGGTCGAAACAACTGCATTTTTGCACACGTTGTGTACATCCCATATCTGGGCACAAGCAAAGAATTTAAGACCAAGCCAGCGCAGATGGCTGTTCGCGAGTTGCGTGGCTTGGGTGTTGCACCTGATTTGCTTTTGGCGCGAACCGAAGGCCAGGTTGGCGACGGCGTTATTGGCAAACTTAGCATGTTCGGCGGCGTTCCGACTGAAGCTGTTGTGCTGTTG
>DATEFF010000014.1:0-4335 GCA_035280785.1 Saccharimonadales bacterium (SeqCode) | reverse complement strand
TGGAGGCCAAGCCAATCATCCCTGAGCTGATTGCTGCCGACAGCCTGCGTTTTCAGTTTTACAGGCGCAATCCCATTGGGTTTAAGTCGCCAGCGACGAGCCTGAGTCGGCCAACAAGACGGAGACATCAGCGCCCAATCTGATACAATCACAGTATGAAAATCCTTGTCACCGGCGGAGCCGGATATATCGGCAGCGTTGTCACGACTATGTTGGCTGACGCCGGCCACGAGGTTGTCGTGCTTGACCGCAAAGCCAGCTCGGCCCGGGACTTTTTGCCCAGCAGTGTAAAACTTGTGGACACAGAACTGACCAGTGTCGGCAAGGTGCTAGACGAAAACCCTGGCGTCGAGGCCGTACTGCATTTCGCCGCGTACATCGAGGCGGGTGAGTCAATGAGCAAGCCCGAGAAGTATTGGTACAACAACACGCTCGGCTCGATTGTGCTGCTGCATGCGCTTCGCGAGCGCGGTATCCGCAAACTGATCTTCTCTTCGACCGCCGCAGTATACGGCAACCCCAAGGAAATCCCAATTACAGAGGACGCCGAGAAGAATCCGACCAACACCTACGGTATGACCAAACTAGCTGTCGACATGGCTATTACCAGCGAGAGCCTTGCATATGGCTTGGCTGCGACAAGCCTGCGATACTTTAATGTTGCCGGCGCGTATGGCAATTGTGGCGAGCGACACGCGCCAGAAACACATATTATTCCATTGCTTCTTGAGGTCGCGGCAGGGAAGCGCAAGGCGTTTACCTTGTACGGCGACGATTACCCAACAGAGGACGGTACAAACGTCCGCGACTACATTCACGTTGAGGACCTGGCGCGGGCGCACGTGCTAGCCCTCGACCATCTCGAGGGAGGTAAGCACACCATTTACAACCTTGGTAACGGCAATGGATTCTCCAATAAGCAAGTTGTTGAGGCGGTGGAGAAGGTTGTCGGCCACAAGCTGCCCGTTGCGGCCGGCCCACGCCGCGAGGGTGACCCATCAACACTGGTGGCTTCAAGCCAGCGAGCCCAAGACGTTCTGGGCTGGACGCCAAGCAAGAGCCTCGAGCAAATGGTCGCCGACGCCTGGGCGTTCTACCAGGCTCACGCTTAGCTCAATATTTGCTACAATACCTATATCATGAGTACTCAGTTCGAAGGCCAGCACGACGACGAGGAAGTGCACTTTGTCTTCAGGCGTCACCCTGTAGCGATGCGCAAAGGGTTCTATATGTTGTTAATTCCGTTTTTGGTGGCGTCGCTACCAGTGTTGTTTTGGCCGGAGAATCTTGACCTGTTGTGGCTGGCAATGTTTGGCTTTGCGGTCGGAACGTTGTTATTTTTCTATCATTGGATTAGCTGGTATTTTAGTATCTTTATCGTGACCAACATGCGCCTGCGGCAGGTGACGCAAAAGGGCTTTTTCAGCAAGAGCGTGATAGACGTAGGTATATCGAAGATCCAGAACATCAGCTATAATGTACCTGGTTTTAGTGCGGCCGTACTCGGCTTCGGCACTCTGGTAGTTCAGACGTATGTGGGCGATCTCGTCCTCGATCGTATACAGCATCCAGGTAAGATTTACAACGAATTGCAAAAAGTAGTCCACAAGACTGGCAGCGACCAGATGGACGGTGAGGGTGATAATGAAGAAATTAGTTAACAAGCTCCGTAAGCGAACAAAGAAAGCGCCGATTGTTGCCGAGCAGCCGTCGTCGATGCGTATTACTAACGAGACCGTTGCTGAGCACCGCGAGCGTATCTTGGCTGGTGGCCGCAAGTTTAAGTACCCTTTGCAGACGCCAAAGCACCGCATCGTTCTTATAACAGTGCTCATTGTTGTGTTAACGGTGGTCACGTTCTTCGGCGTGTTTACCTGGAGTCTCTACGGTGCGCAGAGCACAGCTCAGTTTACGCAGCGCCTGACGCAGGTTCTCCCGTACCCAGTTGCGTCAGTGGATGGCAAGCAGGTTCGTTACAGCGATTACTTGCTCGAACTTCGTAGCGCATTGCACTACCTGTCGACCAAAGAGAATGTTAACTTCAGCTCTGATGACGGCAAGCGACAGCTAGAGTACCAGAAGCGCCTCGCTCTTAACAAGGCAATCGAGAACGCCTATGTTGCCAAAGTTGCATCACAGCAGAAGATCGCCGTGAGCGGAAAAGAAGTCGACGATTTCGTCAGTAGTGAGATTAACAACAACCAGTTGGGCGTAAGCGAGCAGGTATTTAAGCAGGTTATTCGTGACTATTACGATTGGTCATTTGATGAATACAAGGCGTCAGTGCGTCATCAATTGCTACGCAAGAAAGTCCTGGCTCGCCTGGACGTTGACGGCCGCAAGCGTGCCGAGACATCACTTGCAACAATTGTTGGCGGCAAAGACTTCAGCGAAGAAGTAAAGGCCGTCTCTGACGACCCACTGGCCAAGACAAGTGGGGGAGATGTTGGAACGGTTTCTAAGAACACCGACGACCCTAACGGTCTCATTGCCGCAGCTCGTGGCCTTCAACCTGGTCAGGTCTCGCAGGTCATCGATGGTGTTGATGGGTTCTATATCGTCAAGCTCATCGAAGCCAAGGACAACACAGTCCACTTTGCCAAGCTCTACATCAAGTACACGACATTCGACAAGCAGTTCGCCGCCCTCAAAAAGAACGGCAAGATACAAGAATACATCAAAGTCTCAGACAACGTCACCCCAAGTAATCAATAAGTTCAATTCCGGACTGGCCGGCGCACCCGGGTCACGGGCGCACCAGCCAGCCTTCCCTCACAGCGAGTAGACGGCGACTCGCTTGCTGCTGCGGGCGATTCCTTCCAGGATCGCGTTGGTGTCCGCACCCGCCGCTTGCCCCATCGGCCCACCGCCGACCATGACGCACGCGATCTCTGTGTCGTCCGGCACTGCGATGGCGTTCAGGCACTCGGTGATGACTCGCGGCGTCTGGTGGAAGCCGCCGATGTCGATCCGGTGGCACACCAGCGCGTGGAAGGTGTACTGGCCAGCCCTGTGCGTCAGCACCTGGCCCATCGTGCGCGTGCCGGTGTTGGCCAGCGCTGGCCAGTATCGGCCGGCGATCATGCCGGCGAAACCGTCCGTGTTGAAGCCTTCGACATTCACGCCGAACGCGATGTTGCGACAGCCCGACGTGAACACGTTGCCTCGTACTTGTCGTACTATCATGCTCAGCCCCAGTGGCTTGAAGGGCCCTCTAGCGAGGGATTGTTGAAATGATACTACCTGTACTCAGGGTTTGGGAAGTCAAACCGTGCACCGCCGTCCCATTTGCTGCGCTGGTTGCCGTGAGCGGGAATGCCGCCTGATTTGCGAATCATTTGTGCCGTGTGCATCAGATTCCATGTCATAAAGGTGAGGTTGCGGTTGGTGAAATCGTTATCGAGGCCTGCACCGTCCTCGCCGTAGCTTGGGCCTGGGCCAGCCTCGCCAACCCAGTACGTGTCGGCCTGGGGTGGGATGGTGTAGCCAATGTGCTGCAAGCTATACAGGACGTTCATGGCACAGTGCTTGCCGCCGTCTTCGTTGCCCGTAATGAGGCAGCCACCGACTTTGCCGTAGTAGGCATATTGTCCTTCGCTGTTTAGAAGGGAAGAGCAAGAGTAGAGGCGCTCGATGATCTTTTTGGTCTGCGAACTGTTATCGCCTAGCCAAATTGGTCCGGCGACGATCAGGATATCTGCCGCCTCAACCTTTTTGTATATTTCTGGCCACTCGTCTGATTCCCAACCCTTTTCGCGCATGTCCGGGTAGACGCCGGTAGCAATGTCGTGATCTACCTGGCGTATGACTTCTGTTTTAACGCCATGCTTTTCCATGATGTCGGTACTGAGTTTGATGAGTTTTTCGGTGTGGCTTGGCGCGGGTGACTTGGTGAGCGTCCCGTTAAAGATAAGTGCCTTGAGTCCCGAAAAGTCGTATTTGCTATCCATGATGCCTCCGTTATTTACTCTTGCGCTTCTTGGCTCTATTTTGAACGCGTTTCTTCTCATTCTCAAGGTGTTTGTCGCTGAATTCTTCGGCGGTGATGAGTTTTTGGGCATCGATTCCAAGCTTGTCCATGATGGCGTCGAGCTTGATATTGATGGCCATATTGTCGCGGTTTTGGGTGTTCTGAATGACGAATACCATCAGGAACGTAATGATGGTCGTTGTTGTGTTCACGATAAGCTGCCACGTATCTGAGAAGCCAAACAGGGGACCACTGACTGCCCAGGCCGCGAGCAGCACGAGGGCTAATACAAAGATCCAAGCACGTCCCAGCACGATGGATGTTTTGCTGGTGAAGGCGTTAAATAGTTGGCCAATATTTTTACT
>DATEFF010000013.1:0-12335 GCA_035280785.1 Saccharimonadales bacterium (SeqCode) | reverse complement strand
CGTCACTCGAGTAGATTTGTCGGGTAACTCCCCCACCAAGCTACCGTTAGGGTGACCAGCACCAAACGATTGTTCACCGCGAAAGACAAGCTGGCCGGTCATCTTGAGGTGAATAACAAGACTGTACTCGGTGTCGAGCTCGATCAACAGAACTTTCGCCCGTCGTTTCACGGCAGAAATGTGCGCACCAATCAAGTGCGCCTGCACATCAGCGTCAGTGTTTGGAAATCCCTTTGGCCAGTCAAAATCAACAGCTGCAACGCGCTTGCCTGGCAACAGCGCAGCCAAACCAATCCGAACGGTTTCGACCTCTGGGAGCTCAGGCATTACTTCCCTGCCTCAAGGAGCGCCGTGAGGTCGCGTTGAGCCTGCGGCCACGATTCGTACACAATCGCCTGCATTCCGACGGCGCGGGCGCCCTCGCAGTTGCGTTCGGCGTCGTCTACAAAAACCGCCTCGTGCGGCTCAACGCCGAGTTGGCGGCAGGCGTATTCAAAAATTCCAGGCTCTGGCTTGATCATGCCAACTTCGCCACTAATAACAACTGCATCAAAAAGTTTCGCGCGCTCCTCGAGTGTAAAGAACTTCACGCTCGAGTTGCGACCAAGGTTGCTGAGCATCGCCAGCTTATACTGCGGTCGCAAACCTTGCAGCATGTCGATGAGCTCCTGGTTGCGCGCAAATCCAGAGGTCAACTTGGTTGTGATCTCCTCGACAGGTAAGCCAGTCATCTCGGCAATGCCCGCAAAAAGCGTTGCGTCGTCGATGTAGCCGTATTCGCTCTGCTTCACCAGGTCACGAATTTCGTCGTGGTGCGCCTTTGGGTTGGCCATGACGGTCTGGTAGAAGTAATCATCCTGAGGGATGTACAGGACGCCAAAGCAGTCCAAAACTATTGCTTTAATCATGCTATCTCCTTGAGATCACAGAGGTCAATCTGACCGGCGAGGTTTTGGCCGAGTTTGGTCATATGGTAGTACGGTTCGGTGTCATTGCGCTGTTCATCCGGCAGCAACTGCTCTGACTCCAGTAGCCCGCGCGAAATAAACACCGCAGCGTATCGCTCGCTCACCTCTCGACGGCGGAGCGTCAGACTGTCGTGCGTTAGCAGGCTGTTGAGCCACAATAAGTCTCGCAGCGACAAATGCGCCACGGTTTCGATCATATCCAGATAGTCGCCGCGCTTGATGTCGCCTTGCAAATACGATGTCGTTAGCACGCCAAGCAATCGACACTTCTCCATATCTTCCTGCTGTGCGATGGTCAGTAGGAGCTTCTCTACAAAGGCCTTCGGCTTCTTTTGAAACTTTTGATACACCTTGTGGCGCTCTTTTTCCTCGAGGCGTTCCCACGCTGAATAAAATTGTTGTACCTTTCGGGCAAGCAAATAATCGCTAATTGCGCCCTTGGATTTGTACGCGGCAATCGCCAGGCCAAGCAACGGAATTTGGCTTAGCGCCGGCGCAGTTGTCTCGAGTTTTTTGTCCAACAGCAATTCGCCGATTGTCTCGGCTGGCCCCTGCCAGATTTCGGGAAGTTTCTCGCTCATGGGTTACTTCCCGGTGTGCCCAAACCCGCCCTCACCGCGTTCGGTTTCGTCTAAGACCTCAACCTCTTCCCAGGCGACTGTCTCGTGCCTGGCAACGACCATCTGAGCGATACGCTCGCCGTCTTTGATCTCAAAAGGCTCTTTGCTGAGGTTGACCAAGATAACACCGATCTCGCCACGATAATCGGCGTCGATGGTGCCCGGGGTGTTCACAAGGCTAATGCCATGCTTGATTGCTAGGCCAGAACGCGGACGAATCTGTGCCTCGTATCCTGGTGGTAGCGCGATAAACAGGCCGGTCGGCACCAATTGGCGCTCAAGCGACCCGAGCATGATTGGCTCGTCAATATTAGCCGTCAGGTCGACGGCCGCAGCGTGCTCGGTCTGCGGGGTCGGTAGCGGATGGCGGGAACGGTTAATTACTCTCACTTGCACGTCACTCATACAGATATTGTGGCAGAGTTCGGAGTGAGCGTCTAGAGCGGCAGGCGGTCGCTGTAGCGGCGCCAAATCTCAAGCATTGTCGGCGCAAACTCTTCAGGGTGCGCTTCCATGCGTTCGCGGAGCTCGCGCGGATTGAATGTAATCATTTCACCAATGTCAGTTGTGCTGTACGTCTCTGGCGGGTGCCCAACCAAGTAGTATACGCTCACATACGTCTGGCGGTTGTCCGGCAGCTTAAAGAGCCCGCCGCCAACAGGTACAACCTCGGCGTCATCGATAAAGAGTTCGCGCTCGGCCGAACGCTTTGCGGCAGTCAACGGCGACTCACCACTGCGACGAATTGTTGCGGCCGGCACACCAAGTTGCTCGGCATATAAGTTCGGGAGGTCTTTGCGTGTTGGGATTCGAGCCAGAACAACCTGGCCTTCGGGCGAAATCAACACGATATAGACAGCGTGGTACGTGTCTTTGTCTTTATTAATGTCACGGCGTGGCTTGCTGCCAACAACGTGCCCATTCTCGTCTACGAGGTCAACGTGGTGTGTGCCATGTTCCATATCCCCACTATACCACTTGCTCGTCAGCCTTGGGGTTGCTGTGGTGCTTGGGCATCTTTTCGCTGGCAACCAGCGCAGTTGCCACAAGGTGCGAGCAAAAGTCAGGACCAGGGCAGGTACACTTCCAATACAATCCCGTTGGCGTCGAGGCCAGCTCGGTATGTTGGACCGTCCCGCCAGGCGATGTCACCTTGGCAGTCACTTTTAGGGGGTTCGTCAGTTCCAACATCACGCCATTGGCCGCAACGATGGCTTGACCTTCTTTGAAGTCGTCAACCGAAGCCCTCGCCTGTAGTTTCCCTGGCTCCACCAAATGTGCTACCGACTGCATGCCCGTCCCCTGTTTATATAACCAGCCATTTATAGCACAAGCCGGCGGCGGACAGAGCGAGAATTCTCACTATACTTTAGCGAGTTTAGCCAAGAACGATGTCGGCAACACCGCCCAAGCGGTCAGCGACATGCTGCGCACCAGCATCACGGAATTGCTCGGCAGTAATGAGGCCGGTCGTTACGCCAACAAAGTGCAGACCAGCGTCGCGTGCAGCGTAATAGTCCGTTAGCGCGTCACCAACGTATACGACTTCGCCCTTAATACCGGCGTCGCGCAGTGCTAAGAGCATTGGTGCAAAAACTTGAGGGTCCGGCTTGTGAACCGGTGTGTCATCTGAGGTCTGAAGCTTGTGGAGGCGCTCAAATGGGAAGCCGGCAGGCGTCAGGTCCCGCATCACAACCTCGCGAGCAGTAGCGGTCACAATTCCAAGCTTCTTCTGGGCGGCGTGCAAACGATCCAATGTATGCAGCGTGTCCTCTTGTAGCTCAATTGGGAACAAGTGCGACAGCTTCACGTACTCGTCATGAACGCTCTCGACAGTGTCGACGTGGCCGTACAGGCTCTCAAGAAACACGTGAAATGGCTTGCCCCAATGCGAACGAAACTCGTCGCCGTCCAGCTCGAGGCCATAACGCTCTTTTGCAAAGTGGCTGTGCTGTCGAAACTTGACGTCAAAGGTCTTGATAAGAGTGTCGTCCATGTCAAAGACGACTGCTTCAATATTGTTATTCTTCATAAGATTTGTCGCTGATTATCAGAGGTCAGCGGTTAACTCCGTTTTTTAGGGCCGGATATGAATTGTAGACCTGTGCATACAAAAATGCAATACCCCTTACTTTTAAAGATATTGACTATTTGGAAAAACATCGCCATACTATGCTAATTCAGTTCTGGCCCCAAGGAGCAACACTTGGACGAGTTCCACGCCCGCATGGCGGCACTACGCGCCTACCTGCTGTCACTACCGATCAAACCGGAAAGCGAACGACAGCCTCGGCGCACCGCCAGATTCCGTCGGCCCCAACGGACCGAGGGAGCTGCACTGAACAGCACTCAGCAACGCCCGAAGCCACAAGGAGCGTAAGCGCACAATGCGTCCCGAAACCCTTCGCGCCCTCAGGGCGCTCCCGCGTAAACGGCCGCCAACGCCGTGGCTGCTCGTCGCGATCGACTGGACCATAGAGCAGATCGGCAGGGCTCCCCGCCCCGTACAGATACCGCTGCTCTACACGGTCCTGATCGCCTCCGAGCTGCTGCCGGTCAAGATCCTCCTGCTACAGGAGACTCTCTACGACCGGCTGTACCCCGAGTCCGTCCGAAGCTGAGTCTCGCCCGACGGCCCGCTACCCACGCGCGGCCGTCGGGCGAACCGAACCATCTTGTATTATCCTTATAATAATTGTATAATTCGCCTCGCATCAGCTCTTTTATATTTTGGTTGATGTTGGATGGCGATATGTTCACACGCGATGTGAGTAGCTCGCTGTCCGACATCGCGGGCACACGTCAGCAGGGAGAGACCCACATGTCACGTTCCGACGACCGTCGCCGTAGCGACGGCCTGGCCTTCGGGGACCAGGACCGAGTGTTCGACCGTACCGGCACCAACCGCAGCGGCGGCCGGGTGCTGGAAGCGCCGACCTTCTACCTGGTCGCCATCATCAGCACCGTCCTGGGCTACGGCGCGATGGCCGTCACGGCCTACATGTTCCGCGACTGGGACCCGGGGACGCTGTGGTACATCGCCGCGCTGGTGGGCGTGCTGGTCAGCATGATCGCTGGCTCGGCGTACGCCATCAAGTCGCAGTCGTGGTTCGCCTCGCTCCTCGCCTACCTCACGCTGGTCGCCGGCGCCTTCGGGATCCTGTTCGGCCCGTTCGTGCGCGAGGTCGGCGCCGAGACGCTCGCGCCCGCCGCGATCATCACCGCCGCGCTCATGGTGGCCCTGTGCCTGATCGGCCTGGCCATCCCGGCCGACCTGCACAACACCTGGTTCAGCAAGGCGCTGGACCTGGCGCTGCTGGGCTACCTGTTCTTCAGCATGGCGATGATCCCGTCGGCCAAGAACAACCCCAGCACCATCCTGCTGGTCGCCTACATCGGCATCGGCCTGTTCGCGCTCATCACGGTCCGCGACATGAACCGCGCCAAGTACATCGCCCACAAGGACATGGACAACGCGGTCGACGTCGGCCTCCAGATGTGGCTGAACTCGGTCAACATCCTGCTGCGCATCATGCAGGCGCTGGCCACCAAGAAGAGCTGAGCCCCGCCGTCCGGCGGCCCTCCCACCAAGCAATACGGGAGGGCCGCCGGCGGCAGCTCACACATTGAACTTATTTCACAAGTACTCGACGCACGTCGGCGCTCAATGCCGTCAGCAAGTTGTAATTGAACAAATTATGTTTGGCGGCGATGGCGTCGATACTGTTTGGGTCGCGTGGGTCATCGCTATACACCACAACCTCGTCCCCGACCGTGGCGCTGACACCTTCTAATGAAATCATCGTGTGGTTCATACACACGCGCCCAATAATTGCAGCCTGATGCTTGCCAACCTTTACCGTCCCGGCGTTGCTTAGCGCGCGATTCAAGCCTTCATAATAGCCCACGGGCAGCACGCCAATGCGCACATCACGCGGCGCGGTAAATGTGTAGTTGTAGCTGACTTTATCGCCCTTCTTGAGGTCTGTAACTTTAGTGACGGTACTTATAAATCGCATCGCCGGCCTGAGGCCTTTGAGCTTGGCATGCAGACGGTGGCTCGCTGCAAACGGATTGATGCCATACAGGCCAATGCCGAGTCGCAGGGCGTTGGCGTGCTTTGACTCTGCGATTGCGCTGCCCGCAGTCTGAGCAATATGAATAATCGACGGTTCCGCACCCAAAGCTCGAATAGACTCAACTGTCTCGTCAAATTGTTCAACCGCCGCCGCAACAGTGGTCGGATCGTCACCATCACTGTCCGCCAGATGACTCATGATGCCTTCGAGCTGAAGGTTCGGCTTGGTCAAGATGAGCTTCGCCAACTCAATCGCGTCGTCCGGCCTGGCGCCGTAGCGGTTCATGCCGGTATTGCACTCGATGTGCACCTTGATGTGCTTGCCGGTCGCAGCCAACGCTTCAATCGTTTCGGCATCCTGGACGGCAAATGCAAAGCCGCTGTACTTTAGCTTTGCAAAGTTTTCGGGTCGAATCGCGCCCATCACCAGAACCGGTTGGCGACTCACCTTGCGCACCCGCAGCGCCTCAAAGTAGCCATCGACCGCGATGTATCGCAGCTTGCGGCCCTTCAACGCACTCGCTACCTGCTCGATGCCGTGACCGTAGGCGTTGCCCTTCAGGACCGGAATGACGCCCTTGCCGCTGAGCCTGGCGAATAAATCCACGTTGTGCAGGATTGCGCTGCGCGAAACCTCGATGCGGTTGTGCACCGCAAAGCTCTTCTCGAGCTTCTTTAACAGGCCGTTAACCGTTGCGCGCAGCATGATGGTTGCTCTTCTTGTACATCTCCAAGCTGGGCGCCGTTGTTAGGGCAAGTGGCGACGGCAGCTCGTCCATCACAAACCATTCGATAGCCTCGCATTTGTGCGGCTCCATAATCTTTGGTTCCTGACCATCCTTAACCTCCACGATGAAGGTTGTCGCTATCCAGTGTTGGCCCTCGTCGGGGATCATGTGCTCGAATGTAATCAACTCTTCTACAACGTCCACATCGACGCCTAGCTCTTCCCTAACCTCGCGCACCAACGCATCGGCGCGAGTCTCATTGAGCTCCACGCCGCCGCCAGGAATTTCCCAGCAGCCACGCTCATTCTTGGCGCCCTGCCCACGCTTGGTCATCAGCAGTCGACCTTGGTCGTCAAAAATCATCGCACCCACACCGACGCCGATGTAGTCGGTACCCTTCCTCACTATTGCTCCTTGAGGTAGTTGGTGAAGGCCATCATCTCCAGCTGGTTGTCGGACAGCAGATTCTTGCTGTCGCGCTCGTCCAGGATGTCGCCGAGGTCAGCATTCTGGCACATCAGTTTTGGTACAGACGGGCCGAAGCAACGGATAATCAGTCGCTCGGCGTGCGGCGTGTCGCGCTGTTCGTAAAACTTACCGACAAGTTCGAGGAGCTTCTGAACCTCGCCGAGGTTCAAGCGCGTGATCTTGGCGTATAGCTCTTTGTATTCATCGCTATCGGTGTCTTGCAGGGCAACGAGCTTCTGCATCAATTCGTTACTCCCGTCGGCCTCAAACATCACGTACGGACCGCCAGTAACGCGGTCGTCGTGCCCCTCGCAGGCGTCGATCGGGTTAAACCCGCGCATACGCAGCGCTGTTACCGTGTCGAGGACGCCGTCATCAACGTGCTGATTTAGCTCAGCAACTCGTGCCGCGGTTTCTTTTTTGGCTTGTTCGAAATCTGTCATTATAATTCACCCCAATTCTTTCCAGTTGATACATCCACCTTCAGCGTGACGGGCAGTTTATATACGCCTTCCATTGTGTCCTTCAAGACCTTCGCGACTTTGTCGGCGTTGGCGGCTGGACACTCCACGAGGATTGAGTCATGGATTTGCAGCAGCTGTTGGCCGAGGTCACCAAGATTCTTCTCGACGCCCAGCATCGCAAACTTCATGAGGTCGGCCTCTGTGCCCTGAATTGGCATGTTAATTGCTGCGCGCTTGGCGCCTTCGCGAACCATAAAGTTGCTCGACTTGAGGTCAGGTGTTGGGCGTCGACGACCAAAGATAGTCGCCACGTAGCCGTCCTTGAGTGCCTGCTCGACAGTCTCGTCCATATACTTGCGGACTGGCGCGCGAAGCTCAAAATACTTCTCGATGAACACTTTGGCTTCCTCGCGGGTCATGCCAGTTGCGGCGCTCAGACCGTGCGGGCTCATGCCATACAAGATGCCAAAGTTCACGACCTTCGCGTCACGGCGTTGCTCTTTTGTAACTTGGTCGAGCGGGATACCCAGGACCTCGGCGGCGGTCTTAGCGTGGATGTCTTCGTCTTTATTAAAGCTTTCCAGCAGGTCGTTGTCTTCGGCCATCACGGCGGCCAGACGCAGCTCGAACTGGCTATAGTCGGCGCTGACAAAGACGTTACCTTCGGCCGGCACAAACGCCGTGCGGATCGCCTTCCCCATCTCGGTGCGGGTTGGAATGTTCTGGAGGTTCGGGTTGTTAGAGCTCAGGCGACCGGTTGCGGCAACATCCAGCGCGAACGTTGTGTGTAGCTTGCCTTCTTTGTCGACCTGGCGCGGGAGCGGGTCGATGTATGTACTTTTGAGCTTAGTGTATTCACGATAGGTCGTGATGAGGTCGATAATTGGGTGCAGACCGCGAAGCTTATCCAGCTCACTGGCGCCGGTCGAATATCCGGTCTTACCCTTCTTGATCCCCTGCGTTGGCAGGCCCATCGTGTCAAACAGCACATTCCCAAGCTGCGATGGCGACGCGATATTAAATTCGGTTCCGGCTAGTTCATAAATCTTTTGTTCAAACTCGCGGATGCGCTCGTCGAACTTCTTGCCCATCTCGGCCAAGTACTCACTGTCCAGGCGAATGCCGCGATGCTCGATAGTCGCAAGGAGCTTGATCATTGGGAAGTCTTGCTCCTGCGCGACCTTCAGTAGATCAGGCGCTTGGTCAAACTCCAGCTTTTGGTCTTTGTACGCTTCCCAAATGCTAGACGTCACCTGCGCTGGGTCGTTCATATCGAGCGTGATGCCACGGAGGTCGCTCAGTTCGCGCGAACGCTCCAGGGAGTTAAGAATGAACGCCGCAATGCGTGTGTCGTGCTCAACGTCGCTATCCCACTCCACGCCTTCAGCCAGCAGCGAACGGAAGATTGTCTTGAGGTCGTGGCCAATAACCGGACCGTTCATAACGACCTTCAACATCTCCTTGGCTTCGTCGCTCATACCGCCCTCGCCGTAGGCTACGACGGACAGGTCCTTCAACAGCGGCAGCGCAGAATCGTCAGTCGCGCCACTTTCCAGGATTGGCAGGACGCTAAAGTGATCTTTGTCGGGGCTGACCCACATTGTTGTGCCCTCTGGGTTCAATGCGATGAGGCGCGGTTCGCCAGGCTTGTAATCGCTGGCCTCGAACTTCTTCTTGTTGATTGGTGGCAGCTCGTGCTCCTCGATCGTCTTCTCGGCTTCGGCGATTTCAGCACGACTCATAGCGGTCTCTACCTGGCGCAGCAAGTTGCGGAACTCGAGCTTGCGCAGCATAGCCACAAACTCTGGCGTGACGCCGTCGTGCAACTTAGCCTTCTCAAAATCAAATTCGATTGGCGCGTCGACCATCAGCGTAATCAGCTTTTGGCTCAAGTACGCCATGTCTTTGTCTTTCTCGAGCTTGGCCTTCACCGTCGGCTTGATGTCATCGAGGTGTTCGTAAATGCCATCGAGCGTCTTGTAGGTCTTGATGAGCTCCAACGCGGTCTTCTCGCCCACGCCGGCAACGCCGGGGATGTTGTCGGACGAGTCGCCCTTCAGCGCCTTCACGTCGACCCACTGATGCGCGTCGACGCCGTACTTTTCGAAGAAAGATTCCTCACTAAACTCCTCGATGTTGGTCAGGCCCTTCTTGAGCGTATAAATGTGCGTGTGTTTGTTAACCAGCTGGAGCAAGTCGAGGTCGCTACTAACCAGATAACTCTCGATATCCTTCTCGCCGGCCTGCTTGGCAAAGGCGCCCATCAGGTCGTCGGCTTCGTAATCGTCGGCTTCGTAAATTGGCCAGCCCAAAGAGTTGAGTAAGTCGTGAAGGATCGGCACTTGCTCGTAAAAGTCTGGCGGAGCTGGCTTGCGATTGCCCTTGTACTGCGGGTACAGCGCCAGGCGCGAGCGAATGTTGGTGTGGCGTTTGTCCCAGGCTACGGCGACGTAGTTGGGCTTGAGTCGCTTAATAATCTCGAGTGCCATAACGGCAAAGCCGTACACTCCCCCGGTTGGCGTCCCGTCCTTTGTACTGAGGTTAGGCATGGCATAGTAGCCGCGGTAAAAAACTGATTTTCCATCGATAATAACAAGTCGCTCGCTCATATGTCCCAGTATACAGTACTCACTCCTGTAGGGACATTGACAAAACAGGGTGCGATGGCTAAACTACGTGATTGTGCGCGGGGCCAAAACCGCGTATTTTTAGTGCCCACGCTCCCCTAAAGTGAGGCGCCATGTCGAACCTCGACACGTTTTGCGAATGCCCGTGCCTACCCTGCACTAACCGGCGCAAGACCGACGACGTTTTTGGCTGGCACTGCGGCCAGGGTTGGCTATGCTGGTTCCCGCCAGACAGAAAGGTCCGCAAGCCCTGCCGTTGCGCCGAGCGCGCAAGGGCGGCACTGGACAAGCTTCGGCGGCGCTAGCCGCACAACCGTCAGGGTGGCGCGCATCGACGACCGCCACCCTGACAAATCAAATGAACTTATCCGCAAGGCGGGCGGGGTCGCGGCTCTCGCGACACCCGCCCGCTAACTCACCGATTCAGAAGTCGATCAATGATTGTGAGTGATTCCGTGAACAGCTGGAGCTGCTCGCCATTCAGCACATCACGCACGCGAGACAGAGCGTCCTTGAGGTCGTCGCGCAACACGACAAGCTCGGCGTGGGTCATCTGACTGGCCAGGAACTTCTGCACCCGACGCGACAGTTCTCCTGCCGGGTCGTTTCGATCGAGAGCCATCTCCCCCTCCTCTGGTCGGTAGGTACTGGCATTATAGGTCACGCGCTAGCAAAAAAGCGATTTCTAATGTATAGTACTCGGGAATATGGCACAACATCAGCCCAAACTTATTGCGCTCGTAGGCATGCCCGGCTCCGGCAAAGGCACCTGCACCGATCACCTCTCCGAAAAATACAAACTCCCACTCATCCACTTCGGCCAAATGATGTACGAGGAAGTTCAACGCCGCGGCCTCGATAACGTTAATGACGAAAAATTCGTCCGTGAAGACATGCGCAAAAAGGAAGGTCCTGCCGTCCTCGCCAAAATGGTCGCCCGAAAAGCCGACGGCTACATTGCTGACGGCGCGCACACTATTGTGCTCGACGGCCTCTACAGCTGGAGTGAATACAAATACCTGCGCGAGAAATACGGCGACAACATTGTCGTCATCGCTGTTGCTGCACCACGCCTAACTCGATACGAGCGCGTCCTGGCCCGAACCGACGGCCATCGCAAATACACCTCTGCCGAACAGGTAGAGATTCGCGAAATTGACGAGATCGAGCACCTTGAAAAAGGCGGCCCAATCGCCTTCGCCGACTACACACTGGTCAACGACCGCGAAGGTAAAGAGAACTTGCTGCGCCAAGTAGACGAACTCGTCGAGCGCATCGGTATATAGCCAATTTATGTATCCAACCAAAAACCGCCTCAATCACGAGGCGGTTTTTGAATACATTTTGTCTAGTTTACTGGAGGTACTCGTACAGCTTCTTCGCGTCCTTGTGCTTGCGGAGCTTGCTCAAAGCCTTGGCTTCAATCTGGCGAATGCGCTCACGAGTGACGCTGAATTCCTGCCCTACTTCCTCGAGGGTGTGGCTCTTGCCGTCCTCTAGGCCGAAGCGCATCTTCAGAATCTTCTGCTCGCGATCGGTCAAAACGCCCAGCATGTCCTTCACCTGCTCCTTGAGCAGCTGCGTTGTTGCGGCGTCTTCTGGACTGACGGCTTCGTCGTCTTCGATGAAGTCAGCGAGGACTGAATCGTCATCGTCGTCACGAACGTTAGCGTCCAGCGAGGTAATGTCCTGCTTAATCTTCATGACGTACTCAACCTTGTCGACTTCCATGTCCATCGCAGCAGCGATTTCTTCGTTGGTCGGCTCGCGGTTAAGCTCTTGCGTCAGGCGACGCTGGGTACGAAGTAGCTTGTTGATGGTTTCAACCATGTGCACAGGAATACGAATGGTGCGAGCCTGGTCGGCAATCGCGCGAGTAATCGCCTGGCGAATCCACCACGTTGCGTAAGTACTAAACTTGAATCCCTTGTCTGGGTCGAACTTCTCGACAGCGCGCAGTAGACCGGTGTTACCTTCCTGGATAAGGTCCAAGAAGTCCAAACCACGACCGCTGTAACGCTTAGCGATTGAGACAACCAAGCGCATGTTAGCCTCGGCCATCTTGTCCTTGGCGTCTTTGTCGCCTTCCTTGACCTTGTGGGCCAGGCTGAGCTCTTCCTCTGGGTTCAGCAGTGGAATCTTACCAATTTCGCGGAGGTACAGGCGGACAGAGTCGTCAGAAATGTCGTCGAGGTAGCTAGGGTTAGTTGTAACGTCCTCTTCTTCTTGCCACTCTTCTTCGTCTTCGAGGTCGTCTGGGATTGGCTCGGCGTCTGAGTGAGCAACACCAAGAGTGCTGTCGTCTGCGAGCGCTACATCGTCGGTAGCGTTGTCATCAAAAACGCGCTCGTCGGTCGAAACGTCGGCGTCGTCGGCTGGGGA
>DATEFF010000012.1:0-3444 GCA_035280785.1 Saccharimonadales bacterium (SeqCode) | reverse complement strand
GCTTCGGTCACAATACCGAGCGTGCCTTGCGAACCCACAAACAGAGGCGTCAGGTCAAAACTGCCGTCTTTGCGCTTTACTTGGCCGAGGGCATAACCGGCTGCATTTTTGGTGATACCAGGGATTTCGCCTTGTTGTTGGATGAGTTCCCAGTTGTCAGTAATCAGGCCGTCGAGTTGGCGGTAGATTTCGCCCTCAAAGTTAGTCAGGCCCTTCTTGCGATTGAGTTCGCGCTTATTAAGGCGGGTTGTCTGGATGAGCTCGCCGTCTGCCAGGACGACTTCGAGGCCTTCGACAAATTTGCGGGTGTCGCCGTACTTAACGGTTTTTTCGCCAGCAGCGTTGTTGGCGATAGACCCACCAATGGTTGCGTAATCGATAGATGAAGGGTACGGTGGCAGGAATAATCCATGCGTCTTAACTGCCTCTTGGAAGGCGAGGTAATTGATGCCAGGCTGTACACGCGCCAAGCGCTGTTTGGTGTCGAGCTCTAACAGGCGGTTCATATGGGCCGGAAAGACCATCACAATCCCCTTACCGATCGCTGCACCGCTCTGGTCACTGCCGCGACCGCGTGGCGTAATAGGCAAGACATGACCCTTCTCGCTCAGCTGCCAGCTAAAACGCGCAACCTTACGAACATCGCTCACATTCTTGGGGTAAACAACCATGCTTGGTGTCATCTCAAAAATACTGCCATCAGTCGAGAAATATTTCCGAACGCTATTCGCGCTCAACACTTCACCAACAATATGTTCCTGTAGGTAATTCGCAACTTTATTCACTAGTAGGCTACCCTCTTCATCAAACAGCTTATGTTACGAATATAATACCACACCTCACCCCAAACTTAGTCGCAAGCACAGGCGTTGCTTTTTTAACAATTTTATAGTATAATATCCGAGTCCCTGTCCCTGACCCTGACCGCGGTTGTATCCGGAGGATCACACATGACCCAGCAAATCCTGAGAGATATCGCGACGTCACTACTCACCTTGCTCGTGCTCTACCTCAACGTACGGCGCGCGAACAAGCGAGTCGTCGTTGCGCTCATCGTGCCAGTCGCACTCATGCTGCTGCACGGTGTGGGCAACACGATGCAGGAGCAGGGTGCCGGGCCTGAACTGGTTCGCAACGGACTGCATGACCTCGGCATCGCGGCCTACGCGCTGACGGTCAGCTTCCTGGTCGCGCCCCTCCTGATGCCCAAGCGTGACTACGGCGCCAACGCCATCAAGCGCGCCCGCGAGACCGACCAGACCATGGCGGCCGTGCTGCTGTGCTCGACGCTCGGCACTATCG
Source organism: Saccharimonadales bacterium (SeqCode) (assembly GCA_035280785.1). Taxonomy (GTDB): domain Bacteria; phylum Patescibacteriota; class Saccharimonadia; order Saccharimonadales; family EFPC-124; genus DATEFF01. The sequence continues at coordinate 2,142 of DATEFF010000012.1, read as the reverse complement.
CGTGCATCAGCTACGTGGTCATGGCGCACACCAGTGTCGGCAAGGACATGCCCATCTTCCAGCACGCCGAAGCCGCTGGCTGGAGCAACGCTGTGGGCTACGCCATCGCCGGGGGCATCATGGTCCTCAACCACATCTACTCACGCCGCTGGGTTCTGAAGCTGCCGCAAGGCGCCTCCAAGACCCAGTCCTGACACAGGCCAGCTCCGCCTCAAACTGAGCACTCGGGCCCACCGACCCCATGCACGGGTCGGTGGGCCAAGACCCAGAACTTATCTTACGAATCAGATGTGTACCTAAGCATAAAGGTATTGCTTTTTTAGTAATTTTATACTATAATACTTACGTTTCTGGAACGACAACCCCGGAAGTCCTTTTTGAAAGGCGGTTCGCGTGACAACGCAGACCACGATCGACATCGCGTTGGCGATACTGAACTCAGTGGTGCTAGGCATGAACGTGTCGCGCGCCAACAAGCTGGTCATCGTCTACCTCATTCCCCCCGTCGTTCTGATGTGGGTGCACGTGGTGGGCAATGCGATGCAGGAGCAGAGCGTCGGCCCCCTGTGGGCCCGCAACCACCTGCACAACCTCGGTGTCGCGTCGTGCATGATGCTGGTCGGACTCTGGCTCGTCCCGTACATCATGCGCCGGAACGCCGGCCTGAGCTGGTCCGCCTGGCGGATCAAGCAGGCTGGCGCGGTCATGACCGGCGTGTTCGCCGGCTGGACGCTGGGCACGATCGTGTGCGGTGGCTACGAGGTCCTGATGATCACGATCTGGCGCGAGCAGACGCTCGCCGAGGGCTACTCCGGTAGCCTGGACTGGATCGACATGTCGGCCTACGCCATCGCCGAGGCCATCATGATCATCAACTTCCTGCGGGTTCGCCCCTGGGTGCTGAAGAAGGCTCAGGCGCGGCTCGACCGCCCCCGCGGTCTCGGCTTCTACTGACAGATCAGAGACACACAAGGCATGCTCTGCCTCAAACTGAGCCACGCCAAGCGCCGTGAATGCGCTGGCCCACCAACCTATGGCGTTGGTGGGCCGTCGACCCGAACTTATTCAACATATTGCTTAAACAGTATAATTATTCTATAATAACGACGCTTCGCACTGCCCACCCGCTGAAAGGTGAAGCCGTTGACCGACCAGTACCTCAATGTCGTGCTTGACTGCGCCGGGCTTGTCGTCGCCATCGTCCTCACGACGATCGTCGTCAGCAAGACCAGCAAGTCGCTCGCAAGCTTCTTCATCCTTCCCGCGATCCTGCTGGGCGTCCACGTCTACGGCAACACGGTACAGGAGTTGGAGCTGGGTCCCGAGTGGATCCGGAACCACCTGCACAACACAGGTGTCGCCGGCATCTCCATGATCTGGGCGATGTTCTTCACACTGCTGTCGATGAGGCCCAACGCTCGCTTCACTCGCAACCAGATGCGCATCAAGACCGCGCGCTATGCGATGAACATGAGCCTGTTCTACTGGATCTTCTCCACGTGCACTGGGGTCGCCATCGAAATCCTGACCGTGACGATCTGGGGCGAGGACTCCAAGGCCGCGGGCTACTCCGGCGAACTCGACTGGTTCGACCTGTCGGCGTACGCCGTTGGCCTCACGATCGTGGTCACGAACTACCTGTGGCTGAAGCCTCGCGTCATCGCGAAGATGCGCCAGCGGTACGGCGTCTACGCATGAGCGCGGCATGAGGCAGCGAGGCAGGCGGCCGGGGAACACAACCCCGGTCGCCGCTTCACAAGTGAAATTATCCTATAAGTACAAAATGTGAGCGGGGCGCGACCGATGAAACTGGTCGCGCCCCGAGGGCGTGTTGCGAGCGCGTCAGCGGAGGGTCAGGGACCCTTCGGAGTTACACACCCTCGCAGTACACCGCCACCGCACGGCTGCCGACGTCGATGGTGAACGGGCGGCCGGCCGCGTCGCGTCCCCTGAACGGCGCCAGGGTCGCCACCGCGTTGTGGCTGTGGTTGACGATCTGATCCGCCAGCTCCTGGCTCATGCGGATGCGCACGGGCGGCAGGGCGGGCTCGGCGGTCCGACGCGAACCCGATGTGGGCATCGGCGCGTACAGGACGACCAGGGTGACTTGCGGGGTTCCACTCATCGTGAGTACCTCCAGAT
>DATEFF010000011.1:0-4193 GCA_035280785.1 Saccharimonadales bacterium (SeqCode) | reverse complement strand
ATATTGGTGCTTGTGCCGTGGTGATGGTTACGACCAAGCACAACATCAAACTTACCACTTTTGATGCCAAGCGGCGCGGCCAGTGTGCGGCTGTGCGAGCGCACCATGCCCTCGGTTGTAATGGTGCCGTACGGGAAGTGGTAAATGCTTGCCAGCTCCGAGGCTGAAAGAATGTTGGAATCCATAACCAGGAATGACGGCACGCGGTGCTGAACCTTGAACATGCCGATCTTTTGGCCAAGCCAATCCGGGTATAGCCGAGGAACATACAACTCTTGGAAGGTCGAAGATAGAGGCGCTAGTGAGCTTGTAATGCCATGTGATAACTCACTAAGCCGTTCGCCCGAATCCGCCACCAGCAACACGCGAATGTCGGTTCTAAATAGCGGCTGGCCGAGCTTATTAAGAATGGTCGCGTACAGCTCTTGTACGGCCTGGGTCTGTTCCGGCTCATCCTCGCCTCTGAACTTGGGAATAATCCACGCGGCGAATAGCAAAATAAGCGCCCATGAAAGCGTCAACTTAATATCGTTGGAATAGTAGCCAATGAATGCGGCGATCACCCAGACCAGCCAGAAGCGGCGTAAGAAATATCCAAGCTTATTGTCAATAATCGCATGGCCTTTGCTCATGATCTTGCTATGCAGCTTGTTCGTCCAGTAGGAGCTATGCGAAGCGAGCACCATTTGCATCGCCACCACCTCGCCCGGTTCTAGTTTTGTCATGGAGCCTGCAATAAAAGCTACAGGGTCGCTTTGGCTTAGATCATCCTGGCCTTGTAACGGGTAGGCGTAATGCCGCGACAGCTTTACTTCATGCACACGGCAATACATGCCGTCAGCAGTAGCGCCTGGTAGCTCTGCGTCGTCGTTGAGCACACGAAAGCGGGCATCGGGCAAATATGCCGCAAGCTGGCGCTGTAGCGTTGCTACATCGTTACGATTAGTACGGATAAGATAGCGGATGCCTTCTTTATGGGACGCGATCATTTCTAGCGACATCGTGCCGTACTTGCCGATAAGCCGCTGTAAAATGGTGACAAGTTGTTCTGTGGCAATCGGTGACTTTGTAGATTGCTGCGGCGGTGTAACTTCCAAATACGCCGCTTTGCGTTTGCGTAGTTTCCAGAAATTAACCATACCTCTAAGCGCATTGTAAACCGGCTCAAATACCCAGCGGTAGGCGAAATAACCAATAATCCCCAGGAGGGCGCTATTAACGGCAATCTCGAATGGTGTATTACCTAGAAGCCGGGTAAGGAAATCAACAGGCGCAAATGAAGCCATAACGGTAAGCATAACCACAACACTTTTCTATTGTTTTACAAGCTAATCGTACCCGATTAGCTACGAGAGAACAACAGATAGGCTTGAGGTTGCGATTTTTAGTTCTTCAGTCCAGTAAACAAATCGGCTACATTCACCTTTAGACACTTCGCAATCCGGTGGAGCGTCAGTAATCGCGGCCAACGCCTGCCGGTTTCAAGATAGGTTATGGAAACCGAGCTAATATCGAGCATCTCGGCCAGTCCTTCTTGTGTGAGGCCGCGACTCTTGCGAACCTCAGCTAATCGTTTGCCAAATGCTTGTAGATACTTCTTTTCTTGCGGATTCATACCTCTAGCGTAGGTAATGTTGACAGTTTGTTACACAAACAACTTGTCAAACTTTTGGACTTTTTGTATCATTTCTACAGATGAATGTTTTACATATTGTTAAGGTAGTAGAAAAGCATGAGTATATTTCAATTTCCAGCTAACATTGTTGTCGGACACACGGTAATATGCATCATTTGTCATAAACAGATAACGCTTATTGAGGCTTCGGCAAGTCTTCACGATGCCGACGGCAATTTGGCCTTTACATGCAACGGTCATTTTTGGGACGTTGGCAAGTTTATAATCGGCCTCGCCGACTTCATGGCAGCCGAACGACTAAAGCAGGAATATGGTGGGGCGACGGATGCATGGGCTTTACGTTGAAGAACGCTCACTAAATGGCCACGGCTCGCTTTCTTGGGATTTAGCGCATCACATGTATGCTCGTTCTTTGCGCGGCAAGATCGCGGTTGTGGCTGATAAACCCGTTGAGTTGCTTTCCGCTACACGCAAGCAGTGGCTTAAAATACTGCGGCGAGCGCACAGAGAACAAGCGAGCACGCTTAATGCCACTCGTATCCTCGAACTGATGCGCCAAATTAGCTATATGCATGGGCTTGAGTTCGCCGCCAGAGCGCCGGACGATTTATTGGTAGCCGATGTGACGTTTGCGACTGCTGATGATTTTGTGAAGATACCGCCGGTATGCCCAACCGTTTACGTTACTTATGCGTTGGAAAAAGAAAAACTACACATGCTGACAAGTTGGCTGCCAAAAAATAGCTTAGTGGTGATCTATAAGTGAGCGATTCGTACTACTAGTGCGTGGCTGTAACGCTAAAGATAGTATTTAATTTGAACTGCCGAGGGAGGCGATCTTATCCAAAGGTGGGTTTTGTTTAATGTTGCATTTCGGCGGCATACATAACCTAACCGAAAGGAGCTGCAGAAATGGGCAGAACCCTTACGCAACAAATCAGAAAAGTAATTAGAGAACACTACGGCGAGCATTTATCGTCTTTTAGAGACGACGTCAACTATAACGATGGGACAAAATCTTTTGTGCGTGATCTCGCTCGAATGCTCAAGGGTGAAATTAAGCGCGACAAAGACTGGGGTTGTGATTTGGCTAAATACAGCAGGGCAGATTCGATAGATGCGGAACTTGGTAAACGCCTTAGAATCGTCAGGCTCCAAAAAGACGTCACGCTACAAGACCTAGCCAAAAAGATAAACATGCATCCAGCCTACTTAGACGCTATCGAAAACGGAACGGTGGTTACGCTTTTTGACAAGATCATAGATATAGCCAGAGCCTTAAAGGTCACCAAAAAGGATAGCGTGTACATTCTCGATGGTCTGATAGAAAATATCACGCTCAAGCAACGTATTAAGGATGTAATTGAGCTTTACTACGGCAAGAACCTTTGGTACTTCCGCCCAGAGGTCGGTTATGAAGAATCAATAATCCCATTCATCAAGTCGCTGGCAGAGTTAGTTGAGCCAGAGCCACCATTTGGATATATGGCTGCAATGGTAGATGGCGAGCGTAAAGTTGTGTCTGACCCTATCGCCGCGCCTATCGTTCGGCGTGCATTTGAAAAGGAGCTTCAGCCAGTCGCCTAGCTTGTTTAGGGCATTCTTGCGTATGGACTATAATAATGGCGGGAGACCTTATGCCAAGCAACAAGCCTAGCAAAGAGCAGCTAGAGAAACTAGCAGAGGAAATTAAGCACGATCAATCCAAAACAAATCCGGCGGAGAAGCGGGTAAAATTAAATATGTCCTTCAAGAAGGCCATTAAAAAGATTGCCCAAACTCCGCCGCCCAAGAAAAGGGATAAATAGTCTCTTTTTGGGTTTGGTAACGTCAAGTATATAATTGCCTCTAATTTACTAAAATACAAAGCTAGGCAGCTCGCTGCTTCAACTCGTCGAGGGCACGAATAATCTCGAGTGCATGGCCCTTTGGCGAGACGTTTGGAAATTCCCGTGCAATATTACCTGCCGGGTCGATAATGAACGTCTTGCGAAGCGTACCGAGGTAATCACGACCAAACATTTTCTTGGGCGCCCACGCACCATACGCCTCAATGACAACGTGCTCCGGGTCGCTGAGGACTGTAAAGGTCAGCCCGTACTTCTCGGCGAACTTTTTGTGGCTGGCGACCGTATCTTTGCTGACGCCAACGACCTCAGCGCCATGTTCGGCTATTACTTCGCGCTCGTCGCGGAACGAGCAAGCTTCTGTCGTACAGCCTGGCGTGTCGTCGGCCGGATAAAAGTACAGTACAAGCCATTTGCCAGCATAATCGCCCAGGCTATGGTCGGTGCCATTCTGATCTGGCAGCGTGAAGTCAGGAGCTTTATTCATGGGCTATGGGTTCGTTCCACTCGTACCACCGCTTCCGGCCAGCGTGGTAACGGTGGCGGCAGTACTTTGTGGCGATGCGTTGCCCGCTGCGTCGACTGCCATGACGGTGTAGCTATACGTCGTGAGCGGCTCGATGGTCGTATCGCTGTAGGTCGTGGTTGTAGACGTTGCAATCAATGTCCCGTTGCGGTAAATGCGGTAGCCTGTGACGGCTTTGTCGTCG
>DATEFF010000010.1:0-3911 GCA_035280785.1 Saccharimonadales bacterium (SeqCode) | reverse complement strand
GGTCAGGTAGCGGCTGTAGTTCTCGATGCCCTTCACAAAGCCTGTTTCTTCCAGCATCTCTAGGTCAAACTTGAGGCGCTGGTTGAGGCGCTGAGCTTCGAGCAATTTACCCTGTGCTTCAAATAACTTCGTGCGCTCTTGACCTTCGGCGCGGATTTTCTCAACCGCCTGCAATGTCTTTTCGCGCGGTGTCACATAGTGACTACCCGGGAAGATGCTGGCTTCGTCGAGCTCCTTGGTGATCTCGCCGGTCAGCGGGTCGATCTCTGTCATGCGGTCGATCTCATCGCCAAAGAATTCAACGCGGATTGCTCGCTCGCCGCCAGCCGGGAAGACGTCGACGACATCACCTCGCACACGGAATGTACTGCGGTGGAAGTCGATATCGTTGCGCTGATACTGGATGTCGGTCAGGTGACGGAGGAACTTATCTTGTTTGCGAGCCTCGCCCTTCTTGAGGTGTAAGGCCATTGCGCCATAGTCCTCGACCGAACCAATGCCGTAGATACAGCTCACACTGGCCACGATGATAACGTCGCGTCGAGTCAGCAGCGAGCTTGTGGCTGCGTGACGCAAACGGTCGATTTCTTCGTTGATGTCGCTGTCTTTCTCGATGTATGTGTCGCTGCTGGCGATGTACGCCTCTGGCTGGTAGTAGTCGAAGTAACTGACAAAGTAATGTACTTCGGCCTCGGGGAAGAATTGCTTAAACTCGCTGTACAGCTGCGCGGCAAGCGTCTTGTTGTGTACCAAAACAAGCGTCGGGACTTGGCGCGCCTGAATGATGTTGGCCATTGTAAATGTCTTACCGGAGCCGGTCACGCCCAAGAGTGTTTGCTCTTTTTTGCCCGCTTCAAGCCCAGCAACAAGCTTCTCGATTGCTCGAGGCTGGTCACCGGTTGGCTGGTATTCGCTGGCAAGTTTAAATAAGCTCATATGCAACTATTGTACCATTCTCGGCCGAATGTATTGATGATTAAGCATTTCTATTATATAACTAGCACGTCACCTATTCGACTGTCCCCTAGGGAGGACGCCGTGTCTGGAACAGACACAAGCAAGCCGCACAAGGGCATCCTGGCACACCTGCGCCGCCGCTGGCTGCTGTACGTGATCGTCATCACTGTCCTGGGTGTTCTGTCCGGGCTCATCCGCTCCGGCGTGCAGAGCATCAACAGCAGCGATACCGACGGCAAGGCTCGCGACGCCGCCGTCGCGGAGTACGCCAAGCAGCTCAGCGACAAGACCAAGGGCGCCATCGCCATCGACGTCATGACCGGCCCCAACGACTACACCAACGAGTACCGCTGGGCCGGCAGCAACCACACGCTAACCGTCACGGTCAAGCTCGGCGGCTGCACGGTTGATGGCACGTTCATCAACGTCGCCAACCGGCCGACCGGCGTCAAGCAGATCGGTGAGCTGATGCTCATGCTGCCCAGCGTGAACAGCCGCGTCAGCGACGCGGAGGTTTCTGCCACTGGGCCGGACCTCTACGACAAGGTCATGGCCAGCGCGCTGAAGCACTGCGTCGCAGGCGACACTCGGCTCATGCCGCGCTACGACGGCTGACCGACCGCACGACAGTCAAACGGTGACGAGCGGGCCTCCGGGCCCGCACCACCCATGAAATTATCAGACACTAGCCAGCGTGACGTGATGTCTTGCCCGGCCGCGGCGCGTTCTCTATATCTTGCTTGAAGTCACGATAGCGCTCATCCAACTCAGCGATAACCCGGTCGACAATGCGCTCAGGGTCAACGTCAAAAATAATACCCTCTTTGCCCGGCGACTCAATACGTTCGAGGAGCGTCGGAATAAAGTCCGCCAAACCACCGCTTCCGGTTAGAACCGCTACAACTTTGTGACTTTCCATTGCGGTGCTGAACTCGTGCAGACTCCCCATACGGCCACCAACGGTGATAACGGCATCAGCAGAACGAACCAAGTGAATGTCGCGGCCAACGTAGTCCATGCCGGTAAAGTTGATGTAATCGAACTCTTTAAATGGCAATCGATAGCTGTGAATGTGGGCCCGGATTGAGCTAGCTGGCGAGAAGCCAATCGAGATACCGCCGTTATCGTGTGCTCCATCAGCGGCATATTGCGGCAAGCCAGACGTCGCGCCTGTTAAGAGCGTGTGGCCACGCTTCGCGATTTGGACACCCAAGTGGTAGGCCAGTTTGTGGGAATATTCAACAGTTTCACCTTGGGCAGCGCCCGATACACAGATCTGATATTTGCTCATACTATCCCTAGTATATGGGCATTAAGCGTAAGCGGCAAGCTCAGAACTCATTGAGGTGAGGCTTGGCCTGCTCGCGCGATAGGTCGCCGCCCTGCGCCCATAACATCTCAAAGAAATGCCGCTGCGCATCGGCAAGTTCTTGGTTGTAGATCTCGATACCAAAGATCTCACCCGCCTTCCAGTTGTAATAGCTCACGACGTCGTTGTAGACCACCATGGAGTGCGTCACTTTGAATATGTCATCAGAAATATAGCGGCCCTCCCAGTGATCCAGACGTTCATTCTGGTGAGCCGAATACCAGGTCTTCAGCGAATCCAAAAAGTGGTCGCCCACAACACTTCTGAACTTCATATTGCGGTCATTACATTTACGCACCCAGCGTTCAAAAAATGCCGCCCGGGTATGCATTTGCATGCTTTCAAATAAAATCGATACGTTCTCTGTCTGCGAGCGCGTCTCGTTCCAGAACATCTGCTTCAGGCCGGCGTCACCCTTATAAAATTGCACACGCGTGGCCGGCGAATGCATTGCCTTCTTTTCTTTGATGAGCCTTTCGACGTCGCCAAACTCGTCCTGTAAGTCACGGAGCTCTTGCTCACGCTTGGCAATAAGAATCTGGAGGTTGTCGGCTGGAGCTGGCTTGATGAGGCTCCGCTTGTAGCGAATTTCTGTCTCGCACAAATGCAGGTCGCTCATGACGTCCAAAAGCCTGTAGATTCGGGTGCGCTCGATCTCTGAGTTACGCGCCAGCTCCGAAATAGTCTGCGGACCGTAGGCGTGCAGCGTCAAATAAAGATCAGCGATCTCTGGTTCAAGTTTAAGCCTCGCAAAATACATGCGAATAACATCAATATCTTTTGGCACGTATCATGTTGTACCAGTTGTGCAGAATTTGCACAACAGTTATTCATTTTTGACCCCTGTTAATAAGCTCCTCACGTGACTATGTGCGACTCACGCACACAGCGCACCTTGCACGTGAGAGGAACGACCATGACGAGTCTGGGCCTGTGGGCTCCATTCATCAACGAGCGGGAGATGCTGGGCTGGTACCAGCTCCCGCCCGAGATGGCAGCAGAAGCCCGACGCTTCCGCCCGGACGGGCGCGAGATGGAGGCGCTGGGCGGACGTGCCTACGCCGCACTGCACCGGCAGACGGTCGCATTCGCCCGTCAGTCCGTCGCACCGTTCGGACCGGCGTACCACAACGACGACATACACTTCGCCGCAACCGAGGCGTTTGGGTTGGCCGCAGCCGATGCCTACGCCGCAGGCAGCAAGCGCAAGATGCCGACGCTAGTTCGACAGATGTTCGGCCTGGCGCTGCGCACGCACGACGCGCACCACTGCGCCAGCACCTTCCGCGTCGAGGCCCCACGGGGCATGTACCGGCCTGAGCTGGGCACCAACGTGGCGACGGAGTGGGTCACGGCCATGAGCGTCAACGACTTCATGCGCCAGAACAGAGTCACGCTGCCAGCGCGGCTGTTCCAGACCGGCGTCATCTGGTCGTCGACCTACGGCGGCAGCGCGCCGACAGGTAAGCGACTGGGCATCCCGAACCCGAACCCCACCACCGTATGGGGTGCGATCATGCGGGCGGCAGACGTCTGCCCGCCGGAGCAGTTCGGGGCGTGGCTTCAGCAAACCGTCGCCGTGAAC
>DATEFF010000009.1:0-6055 GCA_035280785.1 Saccharimonadales bacterium (SeqCode) | reverse complement strand
ATGCGCGAAGGCACTGACATAACGCTTATTGGTACCGGCACTATGACGTACCAGTGTTTGGTTGCCGCCAAGATTCTGGCGGGTGACGGTGTGCATGCCGAGGTGCTACACGTACCAACTATCAAGCCACTCGACGCCAAGACGATATTGGCTAGCGCCAAAAAGACAGGCCTCGTTGTGACCGCCGAAGAAGCGCAAGCTGCCGGCGGCCTGGGTGGTGCGGTCAGCGAGCTTTTGAGTGCAGAACTGCCAACTCCTGTTCGTCGAGTCGGTATGCAAGACCGCTTTGGTGAGTCTGGCGACCCCGAGGAATTGCTGAAGGTATTTGGTTTGACCGGTACGCACATCGCGATGCACGCACACGAGATGATCGACAAATTTCGTTCGTAGCTTTCTTGTCAAAACGAAGAATGCACGATAGAGTAGCTCAAGGCTCCCGCAAACGGGGAGTCTTTTGCATTGCGACTAAGGATGTGAACGACGATGAGTGACCCTATTTTGTTAGCAGAGGACAGCGGCGTGGTTGTTATGTACGTCGTGGGCCATGGCAAGAGCGCCATGACCATCTTCTCCAGCAACGCAAGGCACAATCTCGGCGCCGCTCAGGGCGCGATCCGGCAGATCGCACCGCACGCTGAGCACGTCCGCTACCGTCCGGCGCAAGGGCGTCAGGCTGCGCACATCATCGTCAACTTCGCGGGGGAGTTGACGGAGCAGGTGCGTCGGTCGTACGCCGGAGCGTTCGTTGAGGCAGTGAAGCTGCTCAGCTAGCCGACCATGGGCTCGTCGGGGTGGCGTGTGTCGCCCCGACGAGTTCGGTCATCTGGACGGTGCAAATGCCGCTTGAAAATTTTGCCGGAGGGGAGTAGAGTGGCACAGGACTTCCCGGTATTTGGGGAGTTTTCGTTTTCTACCTGGGGAGGTTCGCCATGGGCGGACAGCGAGTCAGGACGATCCACCGGCAGGGCGACGTGACCATCACGCGCGACGCCATGTACGTGGACAAGCACGGGTCGTGCGAGCACAGCGCGACCTACAACGGAGGGTTCCCGAACATCCGCGCTGCACGAAGCGCGGTCGCCGCGGTGGAGGGCGTGTCTCACGCCTACATCAGCAGCGACCAGGGAGGGAGCATCTTCTACGGTCTGGCCAGCGATGAGCCGGACAACTACCTGCCCGTGGCGCAGCTCGTCGCGACGGCCATCTTGGCCATCTGACGGCTTCGAGCCTCGGCAGAACAAAAAAGCCAGGACGGCGGCCCACCAGCCCCGTCCTGGCAGCAGTTCACTTGACCTAAGCATAAGTGTTATACTGAGGGCAAAATAGGAGCCCAGAGTATATGGCACTTACCATTCAACAGATTCGTGACAACTGCATCCGTGCTCGGCACCTTATGCAGCGTTCGCGCCAGCAACATTTTGCAGTCGGCGCATTTAATATCGACAACCAAGAGACGCTTATTGCGGTTTGCCGTGCTGCACATGCTACGCAGGCGCCAGTCCTTGTCGAGGTAAGTGACGGTGAAGTTAAGGCAATTGGCCTAGACAACATCCGCGACATGGTCGACAACTACAAGTACGAATACGGCATCGAAATGTACATCAACCTCGACCACAGCCCGAGTGTTGAGGCATCCAAGCGCGGTATCGACGCAGGCTTTGAATTTATTCACATCGACATTTCGCAGGCTAATCACGACGCGACCGACGAAGCTATTATCGCCCAAACGCGTGAAGTCGTAGAGTACGCTAAATTTACCGGCGCACTTGTTGAGGCTGAGCCGCACTACTTTGGCGGTAGCTCTAACCTGCACACCGAGGCAATTGACTACGAAGAAATTAAAAAGACATTTAGTACGCCCGAAGGCACAAAAGCGTTTGTGGACGCGACAGGTATCGACACATTTGCGGCGGCAATTGGTAACTTGCACGGCAAGTACCCTGTGCCAAAGGAGCTCGACCTCGAGTTGCTTCAGAAGATTCGTGATGCAATCGAATGCAACATTAGCCTGCATGGCGGCAGCGGCACGCCTGGTCATTACTTTGAGGAAGCTGCCAAGATCGGCGTCAGCAAGATCAATATCAACAGCGACATGCGGTACGCGTTCCGTAAGACGCTCGAGAAAGTCCTAGCCGATCACCCAGATGAATATGCTGTCGTGAAGCTCATGCCAGAAGTTTACGAAGCCGTTCAAAAGGTTGTAGAAGAAAAGATCGCAACATTCGGTTCTGCCGGTAAGGCGGTGGTGTAGCGGGCAGCCAAGCGGCCGCCCGCACCTCAATCTCGCTTGCTGCTCAGGTAGAAGTGTACGCCGGCATAGGGCTTTAGGGGCTGATAGCCGGCGTTTTCGATGGCGCTGATCAAGAGCGCCATGTACGAAGTGTCTCCGCCGATTTGATAGCACTGCACGATGATGCCCTCATGGCCCTCGTACGAACTACGGTAGACGAACACGGTGCTGGGGCCGCTGGTGATGCGCCGCTCGGTCACCGTGCCTTGCGGCAGTGCGATGAAGAAGTTGATGGCTTCGATCGTGTCCTTCAGGAGTGCGCTGCCGTTTTGGGGTACCTGCAACATGTCTGCTCCCAGGGTGGGTGAGATTGGGCGCCTTTATCATACACGACTTGGTCGCATCTAGCATAAGCGGACTGGTATAATAGTGGCCATGACACACAAACCCCGCATGCTAGCCATTGGCACGGCAACTCAAGACGTCTTCCTGCGAAGCAAACAGTTCAAGCCTCACCGTCAGGATGGCAAATATTACGAGCAGTTCCTGTTGGGCGCCAAGCTGGCGGTCGAGGAAGTAACGTTCGCGACTGGCGGCAACGCCATGAATGCCGCAACAACGTTTGCCAGGCAGGGGCTGGATAGTGAATTTATGGGAATTTTGGGTGTTGAGCCTGCCGGGCAGGTTGTTATGAACGCGCTGGACAACGAGGGTATCGCCACGCACCATGTTGTGCAGGACGACCGCTTTCAGACCAGCTACTCGACTATCCTGTTGGCGCCAAATGGCGAGCGTACGATTCTGAATTATCACGGTACACACATTCATGCCAGCGGTGCGCCGCTCGACCTCGATGCTTTGGCTCATGCCGATTGGTTGTACCTGTCGTCTGTCGGCTCGGTTGCACTCCTAGAGAAGCTAGTGACTCATGCGGTCAAAAATGGTGTGCAGGTTGCGCTGAACCCATCGGGCGCAGAGCTGGCCGAGGCTGATAAGCTGCGTACTATCTTGGAGGATGTGGCGGTTTTGCTGGTCAATAAAGACGAGATGAAATTATTGGTTGAGGGCGAGACGCTTGAGGAGCTTGTTCGGCACGGTGCCAACCTCGTACGGACGGTTGTTGTGTCTGACGGGCCAAACGGCGTGATGGCGACTGACAGTCAGCAGATTGTGAAGGCCGGCATGTACGATGATGTGCCAGTTGTGGACCGTACGGGCGCGGGTGATGCCTTTGGCTCGGGTTTTGTGGCTCGCCATGCCATGGGCAAAGATTTGTCCGAAGCGGTCGTCTTTGCGAGCGCCAACGCGACGTCCGTCGTGGCGCAGATTGGCGCAACGGCGGGTATCTTGCATGGTCATGCCAAGTTGCATGATATGCCGCTGACCGTTAAGGATTTTTAGGTAACAAAAAACGCCCTTGTGGCGTGTGCGTTCGGGGCGGCCCTGCTTGTTGATGGCAGGGCCGCCCTTGTTTGTTTTGCTCGGAGCCGAGCCGGGTTGTGGCTCGTTCCGAACGAGCGGTTAGCTCTGGGCCAGTTGTGCGTACATCACGTTGAGGTTCATGCCGCTGATGACGGTTCCCTCGAACGTGACCTGCCGTCCCGGCAGGACGTAGACCCACTGTCCGTAGTCCACGCCGAGCCGGTCGAGACCGGAGACGATCGCCACGCCAGCACCGTTCTTGATGCGCGCCACGAGCCCGTGGGCGCCAGCCGTGATGGCGGAGCTGCGGCGGCCGTGGGGCAGCGGTCCGGTGATCTGGCGCGCGCCGAGCCGTACGGCCAGCGAGAATTGCGCCCGGACCTGGGCGACCACTGCCTGGAGCTGTTCGGCCTCCGTGGGTTCGGCCATAGATCCCCATCCGTAGCCACCGATGACGATGGCGCCGCCGTGGATCTTGCCGGTAGTGAGACTCATCTGCCCTCGCTTTGTCGCGGAAAATTCTGGACGGAGCAATGATACAATAATTTCATTCAGTTGTCTATATGGGGCTGGCTCCCTCCGGGCTTTGCGGCCGCGGAGGGAGCTTTGCTCGTGAGCGTGCCTTGTTCAGGCTCGCTGGATCACGGCAGGCGCGCCTTCGTCCTCCTGCTGGGGGTCGTGGGGATGTACGTGTGCGGAGTGCTCATTGTGTAGCAGACCGTGACGGTGTCGCACTCGGCGATCAGCGTGGCGGTACGGCCCGTCACCGGGTCCTCGAAGTGGAGGATGCCGATGCCGTTGGGGGAGGTGGGGATCTGCTCGGCGTTGGTCACGGTCAGCGGCCGAAAGGCCGTTTCGCAGTGTCCTTCACGCTTGATGAACAGGTCCTGACCGATCCGAACGATGGCCTCGTCGGCGGCTCCGCCGTAGGCGATCTGTCCCTCGGTCCACCAGTTGGGGAACATATGTCTCCTTGTTGCAGGTACTGGGTCGTTGACGCTACTATATAATACCATAAGCGTACTTAATAGTCAATCTGAGCCAGCATCTCGCTTATGGTAAAGTAGAGGCATATGGCAAATCTACTGCGTGATCTATTAGATGCAAAAGAGCCACTGTTCAGCCTGAGCCTGAAGCAGCTGGAAGAGGCATCGGGCAAAAAAGGTATCGACACTAAACTTATTGGCGACATTATCGGCAGGACGCACGACGCTACCAAAAAGCTGGGCTTGGACCATGCCGACACGACCGGTCCCGAGCTATATCACGCTCTGCTCGCCAAGATCAAAGAGCATGACGTGCATTTAGCTAAGGCGATTGGTGGCGATGACGCCGAGAACGTGCAACAACTCTTGCCGCTCATTAAGAAGGCCGTCGAGGCGGCTGATGTACCTAAAAGCTGTTGGGTGCTTAAGAAGAGCGTGGCAAAGGAAATGCTCCGTAAATCTCCACCACCTACAATTATGAAGCTGCTTGGTTATCGCTCTATCGACTCGATGCTAAAGCACGAGAACCTGGCCGAGATATATGGCGCGCTGCGTTTTGCCGAGAGCGGCGACTGGCTCAACAAGTTTAACGAGCAGTACAAAGACCTCAAACCTAGCGATTTTGAGACTCGAGAGATTGAGTTTGTCGTAATGCCGGGTGACCGCTGGGGTGACATTGCCGAACATTTTGTCGAGAAGAAGCGCCACAACATCACGCACCTGAAGGA
This sequence comes from Saccharimonadales bacterium (SeqCode), assembly GCA_035280785.1. Classification (GTDB taxonomy): domain Bacteria; phylum Patescibacteriota; class Saccharimonadia; order Saccharimonadales; family EFPC-124; genus DATEFF01. Next base: position 689 of record DATEFF010000009.1, on the reverse strand, counting down.
ACTTGGTGTTATCTTGATGCTGCCGATTAAGCTCCGCAAGCTGCCAGGCATCACCATTACGGCCATGCCGTTGTTGTTCCATTACATTAACGAAATTCGTCTGTATAGTGCGTTCTTTAAGCTGGAGCAGGTCAAGAAAAACTTTGGTGAGATATTTGTAAACACGCTGATCGCAGACCCGGGCAAGGCGGCCGTTATGGCTGGCAGCCATGTGCACTGGCGAGTTATCCAGCGCTACTTTGGCAAGCTCGAAAAAGAATATCACCCAGAGATTTTTGAGCCACACGTGCAGCCAGAAGACCTTCACTGGCGCAAGGCCGAGGATGCGCTCTACAAGATTGACCCTGAACTTGAGTTCTGGAAAAACATGGACTACGTTGCGCGTTTTGAGGATGGCCGGCCAATTCCGTTCAACCTCATGGACGTATCCGTGGGATATTGCACGAATGCGCCATATGAAAAGCGAGTAATTTACCACTTCCGAGAAAGCCTGTGGAATGAGATCTTTATGCGCTACTTGGGCCAGAAGACGCTGGAGCAGCAGGTTCTGCAACAGCTCGATAACGACATGATTGCTCCCGAGAATTTGTAGCGTGCGGGCCGCCCGAACCCTGGATGGGCTGGGCGGCCGCGCATGTTGTTGATCAGCCGAGGTTGCGACCGTAGCGGCTGACTTCTTGCTGGACTCT
>DATEFF010000008.1:0-6611 GCA_035280785.1 Saccharimonadales bacterium (SeqCode) | reverse complement strand
CCACTGGCTTCCGTCCTGACCCGGCTCAGCCACGCCATCGTGGAGCTGAGTCAGCAGGGCGCACCCGTCGAGCGGGCCCGAGTGATCTCATTCGAAGGCCCTGGTGGCAACTGGCGGATCGGGCGCTTCGCGGCCCACGGAAGCACGTGGCTCGGCCTGGAGTGGCCGACTAATGCGCATCGCAGCCTGATCGACTGGCTGAGGCGCGAGATGCATGCGTCCGAACTGGCCACCAGTCGACCGGACGTTCCTCACGGCCAACTCTGGCTCTACTTCGGCCGCGCAAGCTGACCGACGACGCGGCCCTGTCGACCTCCTGCGGCGACAGGGCCGCGTGCGACACTACAGTAACGATAACTGGTTCAGCGTTTCCTGCCGTTCGGCAGTATCGCGAAAGACACGAATTACGCCAAATACACCATCATATCCCGGGTCCAGCACGACCTCGCGCGCCCGCATTCGCTCGACGGCAAGACCGAGCAGCGGAAAGCCGGCGCCTTTAATCTGCTCGATTGGTACGTGGCGCAGAATGCTAAATTCGTCACCTAAAACCTGGTAGGCGCGGTGCAAATCCTGCACAACCTTCACCGACGTCACGCTTTTGGTACCATGCAGCTCGGCCAGAATCTCTGGTAGCGGAATAATGTACTCGACCTGCTTGGCGGACGGTGGCGCAAAGTCGACCGTCCGAAGCGGGTCGGCCAACTCGCTAACGCGATAGTCGACACCAACAACCAATGGCTTGCTGCAAACCGGACAGATACCGTCATGAGCTTTTGTTTGCTCCGGCGTGAACCTGACATTACAGGCGCGATGGCCGTCGTAGTGATACTTCCCTTCCTCAGGGAAAAATTCGATCGTGCCGAGCAGCCGCTGGTCGTTGGTGCGAATGGCGCCGATAATACTGTCGTAGCTCAGTTCAGCACGGACGACTGTCGCTTCACGACCAAGCTTCTGCGGCGAATGCGCGTCGGAGTGTGAGGTGATAGTGATGCCATCTAAGTTTCTGATACGCCAATTCATGCCCGGATCGCTGCTGAGCCCCGTCTCGATGGCGTGAATCTCTGGCGCAAGCTCCTCATACGCTTCTTCAATCGTATCGAACCCAGACTTGCTGCCAAATAGGCCAAACCACGGCGTCCAAATGTGCGCCGGGATGTACAAAGAATTTGGGTCAGCCTCTAGCGACAAACGCAACAACTCTTTGCTGTCCAACCCCAGAATTGGCCGGCCGTCAGCCTTAAGGTTGCCGATGCGCTCTAACCGAGCGTTAATCTCGCTAACCGCCTCAAAGCTTGGCGCCACAAGCAGCTGGTGAAGCTTGCGAACCTTGCCGCCCTTACTGTAAATGGTGGCAATCTCGACAGTCGGAATGAACCGAATGATGTTGTCGCGCACGCTTTCGGGCAGCGTCTTGTCGATCTCTGCGGCGAGCTCAGGCTTGAGTCGGAAGAGTCCTGGCTCGGCAGGCTCCATTGTCTCGCGGAGTTCCGCAAACCACTCCGGGTGCGTAAAGTCGCCCGTGCCAATAATATTAATGCCCTTCAACTTGCCCCAATAATACAGTCCACTCAGGTCAGCGTTCTTGCTGGTCGCCCGTGAATAGTGAGTATGCACATGGAGGTCGACGATAAGATCTTGCATACCTAACAGTGTACAATATGCTAATTCAAATCGTCGTAAGGGCGGCGGACACCCTCACCGGCCGCTCGCTCTGCCCAGTCGAGCTCTCTGGGCGGGCGGTCAGCTAACAGCTCTGGCTCTCGCGGCGCCGGGACTTCACGAATTGGGAATAATCGCTCAAACTCGTCATGCGTAATCTCGCCGGCTTGCAGTGCAGCAAATGCACCGCGGGCAATCGCTCGCGCACCCGACCGATGCCTGCCCTCTGCCTCATCTCGCTGAGCCCTCAACTCGAGATACGCTGGACTCTCCACAACTTCGACCATAACATCAACAGGCACCACCACATCAGCGGCAGTGCCCGTCTCAAAAACATCAAGCTCGAGTTGCTCTCCGTAGCGGTCAGCTGGCGCGTGCTGCATAACTTCGGTCATAGTAACCAAATTATAGCACGCCCTCTCGATCAACTACTCCCAACGGAAGACGCGGAAGGCAATCACATAAATGATGATACCCCACACGCCAATCATCCCCAGTTGCGGAAGAATGTCGATAAAGTGTTTGCCCTCGGTTGCAAGCAGTCGGATACCGTCAATAACAGGCGTCAACGGCAAGAAGGCCGAGACGTTCTGCAACCACTCTGGCATCAAGAATCGTGGGAAGAATGTGCCTGACAAGAACATCATTGGGAAAACAACAATGTTGCTCAGCGGCGCGGCTTGGCGCTCGTTCTTTGCCCAGCCACCCAGCGCAAGGCCGATGCCCAAGATCATCATGATGCCAAGCACCAGGAAGATCGCAATCTCTATCGGGTTCCCCACTACCTTCAGATGGAAGACGCTAATAGCAACCGCAAACAACACAGCCATGGCAAAGAGACCAATGACTGCCTGGCTCATCATTGTCGACAGGAAGTATTGCCACACGCGAATTGGCGTTGTGTGGAAACGTCGCAGGATACCTTGCTTCTTTAGCTCAGGGAAGATGTTGATTGGGCCAAAGATACCCATACCAATGATCGAAAATCCAAGCAGCCCAGTGAACGTGTAGTCAAAGGCGCTCAGACTCTGGTCGTTTGTCTGCTGCGACGTGACCGTAAATGGCTCTTTGGTGTCGACGAGCTTGGCATTGATAGCCTTGAACTGACCCTGCAAAACAGATTGCAGCGTCTGCGCAGCTTGCGAGTTATTTTGACTGTAGATGATCTGTGCCTGGCCACTTGGGTAATTCTGGCCATCCTTCACCTCACCAAACTCTTTTGGCAGAACGATTGTGGCGTCGATTTCGCCACGGTTCATGCGTTCTTTGGCGGCGTCAATGTCGGTGACTTCGCCGTTGACCTTCAGGATCTTGCCATCGTCCAGCGACTTGGCGATGTCCTTTGAGGTCTGCGAGGTTGATTCATTCAGCAACGCAACCTTAAACGAAACGCCGTTACTGTTGTTGCCAAACAATCCGCCAAATACAAACAGGAAGATCAATGGGAATGCGACGGTAAAGAAGATTGCGGTCTTGTCACGGAAATAACGACGCGTATTGATGCGTGCAAATGTCCAAACGGTAAATAGTTTTCGTTTCATAATTACGCCCTCAGCTCCTTACCGGTCAGGTCAATAAACACGTCCTCGAGGTTAGCCTGCTCGACGTGCTGAGGCTTTTTGAACCCCTTGGCCAGCAGGTCTTTGATGAGCTTCTTTGGCGTGTCGAGTGCAACGATGTTACCACTGTCCATCACAGCCACGCGGTCACATAGCACCTCAGCTTCGTCCATGTAGTGAGTTGTCAGGATCACGCTAATGCCCTTGTCGCGCACATGGCGCACAAGATCCCACAGGTTGCGGCGAGCTTGAGGGTCTAAGCCCGTTGTCGGCTCGTCCATGAAGAAAATCTTGGGATTATGAACTAGTGCTGCTGCAATGCTAAATCGCTGCTTCTGGCCGCCGCTGAGCGTCTCGACGTAGCTGTCGGCTTTCTCTAGCAGGTCGACGTCTTCCAGGAATTCGGTCACGTTCACCTTTTCGCCGTATGCCGCTGCAAACAGCTCAATGAGCTCCTTCAGCTTTGTCTTGTCCTGGAACGCCGGACTCTGCGGCTGCACACCGATGATACTGCGGATGTCATAAGGGTTACTTGCGACATCGATTCCGTCAATTGTTGCTGAACCACCATCGATTGGGCGCAGCGCTTCGATCATCTCGAGTGTTGTCGTCTTGCCGGCGCCGTTTGGGCCAAGGATGCCAAAAATCTCACCCCTCTTAACCTCAAACGAAATGCCGTTCACGACTTTCTTGTCGTCATAGGATTTCTGTAGATTTTCTACCACCAAAATATTGTCTTTTGCCATATTGCCTCTAATCGTACCACCCCCACCCCTGACAAAGCAATGAGGCCACTGTACTGAATACAGTGTTGACATAATCAATTAAAAGTCGTAAAATATGCCATTGGTCAAACAAATATCCGCCCCGATTTGAGGGAGAAGCAAGATGACCATTCGAGTTGGTCTGCCGCGGAGCCGCCGTGGCCGCATCGCGAGCCTCGGCGTCGTCGGGACCCTGGTCCTGGCGCTGGTCGCCGGGTGCGGGCTGTTCGGCGCCGCTGCCGACAAGTTCGAGCAGGCGTTCGAGGGCCTCAGCGCGACCATGTCGACCTACAACCAGTACGGTCAGCCGGTCGACGAGATCCACGGCAAGTCCTTCCGCGTCACCCGCGACGAGGAGTTCGACTCCTGCAACACCGACGGCTGCAAGGCCGACTCGTCGGTGCTGCTGATCTCGCTCGGCGACGCGCACATCCACCACGTGGGCTCCACGATGATCCTGGCCGAGGACGGCCTGACGGACATCACGGCGAACCTGCCGAAGGAGTTCCGGTTCAACAACGACCAGCCGGGCACCCCGTGGATCAACGACATCCGCTACCGCTTCCAGCAGCTCTGGGGCGGCACGTCCAAGACCATCATGATCCGCTCCCAGGACGGGACGCCGATCAAGGTCTACGGCGGCAACGAGGTCCAGGTCCTGAGCACGGAGGTCCCCAAGTCGACGTGGTTCCGGATCAAGGGCGCGGACGGCAAGAACCGCACGCTCTTCGTCTACCGCGCCGACTACACGGCCGTCGACAACAAGCTGCTCCAGAAGTAGCGCCCGCGGGCACACCAGCCCGACCCGCGCTACGACAGGGCCTCCCACGCCCCACCCCCTGAGTGTTTCAACGGAAACGCCGAGGGAGGGGCGTTTTCATTTGTAAAATTATTACCAAAACAACAAAAAAGACCGACGAAGTCAGTGACTGTCGTCGGCCAGTTTCTCCCCTTTTTGTTTGATACTAGCTTAGCATTGCAAACGTGGGGGACACAAGCAAAATGCTTATAATTAAGCTTCTTTCTGAACTTTCTTCAGAGTAAGAAAGCCGTTGCGTGGGTTTTCCTGAACGCCGTAGCCTTCTGGAAGTGCTGAGACTGCGTCTGCTGGGCGCTCGTCCTTAGCGAAGAAATAAATGGTCTGCTCTTTGCCGCCGCGAAGTACAACCTTCTTTGAGTGCAAGAAGTAAGTTACCCCTTTTGAATTTGTGTGCGTGTAGGCTGCCATGCTAGTAGTATCCTCCTTTTAGCTGCTTACGTGATTTTACATTACGCTTGGGCGCAAACCTTTGTCAACAGGGAAGTACAGATAAGAACAAAACTAGGACGCCTGATGACGCCACCGAAGAAGCGCGTAAATCACCCACAAAAGGATCAATCGAAATGCAATTATTGCCGCCACAAAAACTGTCGCTAACAGAGTAAAACCTGCCACATCAGGACTCCACGCCGGTGATACGAAATTGAATCGATAGAGGTCGGCCGAAGGCGCCTGAATACTCGCCACAGGATCGGCTGCTGCGCCGCTTGCTGCGACCTTATCGGTCACGCATTGGATGTACGCCGGGAACGACGATGTCTTGCTGAACAAGTCCCGACAGTCCTTGTCTGCTTGCTGATACGTCACCGCGCTGGCGCTTCCGCCCTGGGCCGCCTTTTGGACTGCGGCATCGTATGCGCGCTGGTAGCTATGCTCCAGATAAATTCCTCGGTCGCCCATGCCGGTGTTCATATGCGTTGCGATGTAGCTTTGCAGATTATTGAGAGCTACAGGGATGTCTTTGTTCTGCTCGTCAGCCTGCATGACCAGGTTACGGAGCTCTATCATTTGCAGATTATTCTGGCGCAAAAAGAACGCCGAAGCCGCCGCCATCACAACCAGAACAACAAGTAATTGCCACGTCTTAACGTGCCGCAATACGACTAATATGTGATGAAGTTTTCGTTTGTTCACTCCCACCTGCTTTCTTATGTCTTATTGTACCAGCTTGACGAACCAATATTACGATGGTAGAGTAATCGACGTCCTGTTCGCAAGACCCAACTGGGGAGCTGATAAGTCGTGAGTGCCGGATCCCGTCCCACCGCCATCATCGTGGTGGACCTGAACGCCCAGCGCGGCGTGTGCAGCAACTGCAACCAGCCTGCACGTGTCGACAACGCCCACTCCTGCGGAGCGCAGGTCACGGGCGTCGCCATCAACACCGAATACGCCGTCGACCCGTCGCTCGCACAGGCCATCGCGGTCAACGACCGTCTGCCCGCGGGCATGGCCTTCGTGGGCGTCGGCCGCGTGCTGCGCACGGACAACGGGTACCGCTTCGAGCGGACGAAGAACCCCGGCGACCTGCGCTAGGTCGCACCCTGAGTGTGTGGGACGGGCGGCAGCGCAATGCCGCCCGTCCCCGCACGAGACACACATTGAACTTATTTGATGCTATACTGACCAGTAATATGCGCATTTATTTTGCTGGAATTGGGGGCGTTGGAATCGGCCCGCTCGCAGCCATCGCCAAAGAGGCAGGCTACAGCGTTGCCGGCTACGACCAGGCCGCTGGCCACATAACTGAAGAGTTAATTGCCAAGGGCATCCCTGTTAGCATTGGCCCAGGCCTCCCCGAAATTA
>DATEFF010000007.1:0-5136 GCA_035280785.1 Saccharimonadales bacterium (SeqCode) | reverse complement strand
GTCTGTGGAACTGCGGGTTCTTCATTTTCTGAACAAATCAAAAAGCGCTTCCTTGTGTGCGAGCCAATCGCTCAAAAGAAAACGCTTTTCGGGGTGCAGCTACAGACTGCGCTTACGCAGTTCACGGGTGAAGAAGTCGAGCTTGTCGCCTTCTTCAAGAAGAAGTTTACCCTTAGTGCGGAGCTGCAAGCCACACATGTCGCCTTCGAATACTTCTTTGGCGTCGGTTTTGTTCTTCTGGACGGTCGTTACTTCGACTTCACCAAGCTCTTCGCCATTGCGGCTGGCGCGTGCGAGATAGTTCGGCATGATCTTGCCCTTGGTCACTTCACCACCACATATGATTTCGTCACGTGTGGTTCGGAAGACGCCACGGATGATCAAACGGCCGGTTTCGGTCTCTACAACCTCTGGTGCAAGCAGCTCGGTCATCACGGCACGTGCGTCATCAATCAACTCATATATGATCTTAAAGATGCGAATTGAAACCTTTTCTTGTGCAGCCAAGCGCTTCACGGCCGGTGGCAGCTGAACGTTGAATCCATAGATGATAGCCTCCGAGCCAGCGGCCAAACGGATGTCGTTCTCGGAGATGTTGCCAACACCAGAACCGACAATTCGCAGCGAAATCTCTTTGTGCTCTAGCATTCGCAGACTGTCAGCAACGGATGTCAGCGAGCCCTGAACGTCAGCCTTGATGATGACGTTAACAAGCTGCTTCTCGTGTGTTCGAGTAATCATGTTCAACAGGTCGGTACTACTCATGCTGCTCTTGGCGACTTCCTGCTTGTGCTCCTGGTGGTGCTGAGCGGCAAGGGCTCGTGCAGCTTTTTCGTTTGCGCATACCGTAAAGGTGTCACCAAATTCTGGCAGTTCCTTAAAACCGGTCACGATGGCAGGAGTCGATGGACCGGCCTCTTTAGATGGGCGGCCAGCGTAGTCCAAAAGCGTGCGGATCTTGCCGTAGCTGCTGCCAGCAACGATAAAGTTGGTTGGCTTCAGAACACCGTTCTCAACCAGCAGACTCACGACTGCGCCGCGGCCTTGCTCCATGTGGGCTTCGATAACCAGACCTTCAGCGGGAACATCCTTGTCGGCCTTGAGCTCTTCGAGGTCTGCAACCAAAAGGATGAGCTCGAGAAGCTTGTCGAGGTTCTGACCAGTCTTGGCCGATACCTCAAGCATGACTGTATCGCCACCCCACTCCTCTGGAGTCAGGTTGTGGTCGGTCGCCAGCTGCTGCTTGACGCGGTTAACGTCAGCGTCAGGCTTGTCTACCTTGTTGAGGGCAACGACAATCTTGGCGTTCGCCTGCTCGGCAAAGCGAATCGCTTCGACGGTCTGTGGCTTTACACCGTCATCCGCGGCAACAACAATAACAACAACGTCGGTCAGAGCTGCACCGTGGGCACGGAGGGCACTAAAAGCCTCGTGACCAGGTGTGTCGAGCAATGTAATTGGACGATTCTTATAAACGGTCTGGTAGGCCGAGATGTGCTGCGTGATACCACCAGCTTCACCACTTGCCACCTTGGTGTCGAGAATTGCGTCAAGCAAGCTTGTCTTGCCGTGGTCAACGTGACCCATAACGGCAACGATTGGTGGGCGCTCGGTTGCTTGGTCGGTAAACGTGCGCTCTTTGCGAGCAGCGGTTGAGTCGTTTGCTTCTTTCTTTTCGAGCTGGACGTCCAGGCCGAGCTCGTCGATGATGATCTGTGCTGTTTCGAGGTCAATCCGTTGATTGACCGTCGCCATAATGCCATTTTTGAACAATTCGCCAATCAACTTTGTGACAGGCAGGTCCAACTGAGCCGCAAGCTCACCCACGGTAATCATGTCAGCGATGACTATTTTCTTCTGTGCCATAGCCGCGGTCTCCTTGTTTTTCTAAGCAGTCATACCGGCGCAGTTTCCTACGCCGGTATCTTGCTATTTACTTACTTCTTCAGACTGAGAGAGATCTTGCGATTCTCTTTGTCGATGTCCAGAATCACGAAGTGCTTCTTCTCGTTGAGCTTGAAGAGCTTCTCTGGGTCAGCGCCCTCGCCTTCACCGAGTTCGGTGATGTGTACGAGTGCTTCTACCGCTGGGCTGATCTGAATGAACGCGCCAAACGGAGTGATGCGAGTAACAGTGCCCTCAACATCGTCGCCCTTCTTGAACTTCTCTACCTCTTTGACCCATGGGTCTTCCTGAAGTTGCTTCAGGCTGAGGCTGAGGCGGTCTTTGTCGATAGCGATGATCTTGGCTTCAACAACGTCGCCAACCTTCACGTAGTCGCTTGGGTTGTTAACACGCTCCCAAGAGATCTCTGAGATGTGGATCAAGCCCTCGATGCCGTCTACGTTCACGAATGCGCCGAAGTCGACAACACCAGTGATAACACCTTTCACAGTGTCACCAACCTTGAGCTGCTCGAAGCGCTGCTGCATGTTCTCGCGAACAGCTTCCTTCTCTGAGAAGATCAGCTTGTTCTGCTTGCGGTCAGCATCCAGGATGCGAACAGTAAGAGGCTTACCGATGATCGCGTTGAGGCGTTGCAGGATTTCGTCCTTGTCAGCACCAGATACGCGTGGGTAGTGCTCTGCGCTCAGCTGAGATACAGGCAGGAAGCCACGAATGCCTTCGAGCTCGATCAACAGACCGCCACGGTTTGCGTCGTAAGCAGTAACCTCGATGGTCTCGCCAGCGTCGAATACGCGCTTGATCTCGTCCCAACCTCGGTCCTTAGCTGCCTTGCGGAGGCTCAGCAGTGCGTAGCCTTCGTCCATTTCGGTGTCGACAACGCTAGCGGTCACGGTGTCTTCCTCGTTCAAGTTACGAGCGAAGCCGATCTCGCGGCGTGGGACCAGGCCAATGCCGTAGGCTCCCAAGTCGATCCAAATCTCATGCTTTCGTACAGAAAGCACCTTTCCTTCAACAACTTCCCCTGCGGTAAGCTGCTGTGCTGCCTCCTCATTAAGGAGGTCATCCATTGTTATTGCGGTGGTTTTCACCATAGTGTAGTTCTTACACTCCTTCCAAAAGTATTTTCTCGCGATGCACACAAAAATAGCACGCACCAAAAGATTACTTCTTATTTAAGCGTAAGACACACTAAATGTAAAGGGGTGGCCCCTGTTTAGGAACCGACGTAGCGACGGTAGTCTGCGCGAGCGCGGAGCAGCTTGGCGCCAAAGAAGGCTGCGAGGCTGAGGAGACCGGCTGTCACCAGGAAGTCCTCTGTTGGGCCAGTGGCAGGCATGCTGCCGTTTGGCGTTGCGCCGGTAGCAGCTACAGATGAGGGAGATTCACCGGCAGGCTGCGGGGTGCTTGGCGCTGGAGTTGGAGTCGAGGGTGCGGGAGTTTCAGTTGTCGAAGGCTTGTTCTCTTGAGGTTTCTGCTCTTCCTGCTTGGCCTCTTCCTTCTTCGGCTCAGCAGCGGGTGGATTCTGTTGTTGCTGCGGTTGATTGTTGGTCGCAACAGGTTGATTCTGAGCGGCCGCGTACGAATTGTTGCGCGCCTTCATAAGGCGAACAACACCGACGGCAGCACCACCTAAAACGAGTGTGATAATTCCAAAAATCGCGATGGTTCGAACAGTATTATTGGCCACGATAGGTCTCCCTTTCCTCTCTGTAACTCTCTTGCAATTTTTATCATATAACCTTTCGAGCGACGGCACAAGGCGTGCTACACTAGTCGTATGATTATTGCGGTAGATATCGGGGGTACAAAGACGCTTGTGGCCAGCTTTCACGGTGGGCGCAGCGTCAGCAACGAAGAGCGTTTTCCGACGCCAAAGGATCCACGCGAATTCTTGAGCCAGCTCAAGGCTGTCCTGGATCGCTTTAACGCCGCAAGCGCGCAAGCCATTTGCGTAGCGGCCCCAGGAATCATCGAGGACGACGGCACAATTCTGCGCTGCTCTAACCTCCCCTGGGAGAACTTTGAGCTCCAGATGCTCCTGAGTGAACAGTATTCGTGCCCCATCTACATCAATAATGATGCCAAACTGGCCGGCCTAGCCGAGACGCACAGTCTGCCAGAAGTCCCTCGCACCTCTATATACATAACCGTCAGCACAGGCATTGGAACGGGCATCATAACCCACGGCAAGCTCGATGACGCCCTGCGTAACAGCGAAGGCGGATATATGATCCTCCAGACCCCTGAGGGCTTTATGCCCTGGGAGAAGTTCGCTTCTGGCCGCGCCATCAAGGAACACTTCGGTAAATTTGCGGCAGACATCACTGACCCTGCCGACTGGCGCGAGATTGTGGAGCGTTTGGCACTCGGTTTTGAGACGCTTATCCCCCTCTTACAGCCAGAGGTAGTGATTGTCGGTGGCAGTATCGGAACGCACTTTCAAAAGTACGGCCACTTGCTAACAGAGGTATTGCGCCATCGCATTCCACACTATATTAATATGCCGCAAATTGTCCAAGCCCAACACCCAGAGGAAGCCGTCGTATACGGCTGTTACTACTATGCAACCCACCAACAAGGAATTACTATCACGGCTTAGAGCCGACTACCCCGACATTACGTTTGTTGTGGGTGACGATTTCAAGTGGTCAAAAAGCAGGAACGAACTGACCGTCATAGAGGACGAGTCACCGCTTTATATACTGCACGAACTTGCCCACTCCCTGTTAGGGCACACCGATTTTGACCTCGATATTAAACTTTTGAAGCAAGAGCGTGAAGCGTGGGACTTTGCGAGAGCCACGCTCATGCCAAAATACGGCCTGAGCAACGACGAGAGCCTCATAGAAGAGTCTTTGGACACGTATCGACAATGGATGCATGCGCGCTCACTCTGCCCGTCCTGCGGCCTCTCATGCCTTCAAACCAAAACGAGCACCTACGTTTGTGTAAACTGTAGATGCTCGTGGCGTCCTAATGACGCCCGACGTTGCGCCTTAAGGCGCTACAAACTTACTTAAGCAGCAAGTTCGAGGTCGTTCTGGGTAACAACAGGCTGAGCTGCTGCTTCGGCTGCCTTGCGGCGACGGCTAATACGGCCACCCTTAGCGCCTGCGAGGCGAGCAAGGTCACGGTTGGCAGCGAAGCCACCAGTTGTGCCCTTTTTGCCGCCCATAGCGCCAATGCGTGCGTAAAAGTCTTTACCGTACTTCTTCTTGTTAGTCTCAG
>DATEFF010000006.1:0-11330 GCA_035280785.1 Saccharimonadales bacterium (SeqCode) | reverse complement strand
TCAGACATCGCTACTCCGGTAGGGTCGTGATGCCCAACCGAATCGTCCCGTACCAACCGTACGTGATGTCTCGGCACGGGACTCCACTCCACGGGATTGTCGGCTTTACGAGTACCGTCGGCTTCAGCGTGCTGGGCATCAACCAGCCGCTCACAATGGCTCCCATCCCGGAGCTCCTCGCACTTTACGAGGCCGACAGGATGATTCAAGTCGACGACCTAGAGGAGTACGACTACTACTGAATCGGACAAACAGAAGCGCCCTGCCCCAGCAATGCCGGTAGCAGGGCGCAGACCCGAATTGAACTTATCTTATTCTTGGACTTCTTCGATAGCGCTCATCAAAGAGTCTTCGACGTTCTTCTTCATCTTAGGAACAGCTTGGCCGTTAACCTTTGTAGCCTCGATGTCGAGCTCGTAACCGCTCAGGCGAGATGCCAGGCGAACGTTCTGACCACCGCGACCAATAGCGATGCTCAGCTGGTCTTCGGCAACTTCAACACGAGCGTGCTTGCTGGCTTCGTCGATAGTGATCTGCTTAACCTCAGCAGGGCTCAGTGCGTTCGTAATGAACTCAGTTGGGTCTTCGCTGAAGGTAATGATGTCGATCTTCTCTTGGTCGCCAATCTCATTCATGACAGCCTGGACACGAGTACCGTGGCCACCGACAAAGGTACCGACTGGGTCAACACCAGGGACGGTGCTGTGAACAGCGATCTTGGTGCGCTTGCCAGCTTCGCGTGCAATTGCCTTAATCTCTACGGCGCCATTTTCCATCTCTGGAACTTCCTGGCGGAAGAGGTATTCGACAAAAGCTTCGTTTGAGCGGCTCAAGATAAGCTGTGGACCACGGTTGCCACGCTCGACGTCTTTCAGGAAGACCTTCACGCGTGAACCAATGCTGTAGTATTCGCCAGGGATCTGCTCTGACTGAGGGATGATACCAACAGCCTTACCGAGCTCAACTCGGACAACGCGAGGCTCAACACGCTGGACGGTACCAACAATAACGGTACCGATCTTGTCTTCGTACTCCTCCATAACGACTTCACGCTCTGCTTCGCGCAGCTTTTGCAGGATGACCTGCTTGGCAGTCTGGGCAGCCACGCGACCAAAGCTGGTTGGGTGGTCAGTAATCTCAACAGTGCCGCCGATTTCAGCGTCCTTGTCGAGTTTCTTGGCGTCTTCAAGACTGATTTCGACAGCGTCGTCACCAACTTCTTCAACGATTTCCTTGGTGGTGTAGACGGTTACGTCGCCGGTAGTTGGGTTCATCTCTGCGCGAACTTCCTGCTCGCGGTCACCAAAGTCGCGGCGGAAAGCAGCGGCGATGGCTTGCTCAATGATGTCGTGGACGACGTCTTCGCCCAGGTTCTTCTCTTCGGCGATCTGCTTGATGCCGAGCGCCAGTTGTTTGAGGTTTAGATCTTGCATCTAGTAATTCCTTTTATTATTTCCGATAACTTCTTAGCAAAAAATCCGACCATGGCGGCCGGATCGATACGCTCATATAATATCGCATTCCATACGCCACCGCAAGAGCTTTCTCTGTTATACTTTCTTGAGTATGCTTCACATCGACATCCACGAAAAGTCTATTGGCGCGCGCAAACTCCTCAGCGAGTTTGAAGCGTGGATTGGTGATGACGAAAAAGTTGGACTAATTGGCCGCAATGGTGCAGGTAAGACAACCCTGCTGCGCATCCTAACCGGCGCTGACGAAGATTTTGATGGAACAGTCGAAAAGCCAAAACACGCATTGCTGATGGCGACCGAGCAAGAGCACACCCCTAGCAAGTCCGGCGAAACAACCGTCGCACACATCTCTGGCCGCTTGCCACGCTTTGCCGAGCTACATCACATCATCGAGACCTACCCTGAGACCATGGGCGAAAGCATGCACAAAATGGGCGTCTACAGCGATGCTCTCACCGAGTTCTCTGACCGCGGGTACTACGACGTCGAAAACACCATTCAGGCGCTATTCGATGCCTACCAACTCGACAAGACTTTACTTGAGCAGCCGTTCAACAGCCTGAGCGGTGGCCAGAAACGCTTGGTTGAACTTATGACGATTCAGCTATCCGAGCCATCAATCGCCATCTTGGACGAACCAACAAACCACATGGACTACGTCGCCAAAAACGCGTTTATTCAATGGCTACGCAACACCAAAACAAGTGTGATCGTCATCTCGCACGACCGCGATGTGCTGAGCGTCGTTGACCGCATTATCGAACTCAAGGACGCCAAGGCGCACTCATTCCCGGGCAACTACGACGCGTACCTGTCGCAGAACGCCGTTACGACCGTCAACCAAATGCAAGCCTTCGAAACGACCGAGAAGCGCATCGCTAACATCAAAGAACAGATCGAATACGCCCGCGCTAAAGCCCCTGGCTACAAAGGCAAAGCCGCCAAGAACCCATGGGTTGTTATGCGCGAAAAGCTCGAGCGTGAGCTTGCCGGCATCATGGAAACACACGAGAAGCCAAGCTTTTGGATCGACCGCGAGTCAAGCGCGCAACTTCGTCCGAAAGTCGTCGAAAAGTATGACAAGTACAAAGCTAAAAACATCAAAGTCAAAGCTAACGACATCAAGCAGCAGTCAGATCGGCTCCTGCAACTGCAAGGCGTTTCGTTGGGCTACGATGGCAAGGCCTTGTTTGACCCAATCTCATTCTCGCTCGGTTCTGGCGACCGTCTGCACATTGTTGGACGCAACGGTGCCGGCAAGACAACGATGGTTCGCGCCATTCATGCAGCCTATGCCGGCAAACTCCCCGACACGCTCATTGGCCGTGGCGTTATTGATTGCGCCTCGGCACTGCGCCTGAGCGAGTACGAACAAGAAATCGGCCCTGAACTTCTGGATATGACACTCCAAGACGCCATCGAGCGCATTTACTACGACAAGAATATCGTTGCGACCGAGCAAATCGTTATGCGCACCATGGGAAATTACCTGTTTGACCCAATCGGCGACCGCGACACCAAAGTTACCCAGTTGAGTGGTGGCCAGAAGGCGAGACTTCAGCTTATTCGCTTGTTGGCTGGCGACCCAAACTTACTCATCCTCGACGAGCCAACGAACCACCTCGACCTGCCAAGTATTGAGGAGCTCGAGAATGCCCTCAAAGGCTACAACGGTGCTGTCATCTACATCTCGCACGACGAATACTTTGGCCGTACACTCGGCGGCGAGCAGCTGCGCATCGGCTAGCATCTTGCAGCCTGGCCGCTTGCCAGGTATCATTGCCCAGTTACATCAGCGACCCGAGAGGACCGAGCAATGAGGTCCAATGTTCCACCCGAGCCTGGCCCAACAACGCCGATCGGCTTGCGCTGGCGCCCGAGGTTCACCACGCTCAACCGCAGCCTGGATGCGCGAATGGCCGCTCCGGATCGCAAGAACGCCGAAGTGGTGGCGCACACCATCCTGGTGCTCATCGCGACCGACGCCGACCCGACCCCCAACCAGATCGTCGACCACATCTACGAAGTGTGGCGTCCTGGTGCTGGCTGGATCGGGTTCCATCGCAGCGAATGGCTCGCCCTCGTACCTCGCGTCGTGGAAGCGCTCAAATCCGAGCGCCCCGGCAAGGTGCATCAGATGTAACGCCAGCCCGGCGGGCGACTTCTCAACAGAGGTCAGCCCGCCGGGTGGCGGTTCACATGGTACTATATTCTTATATGCAAAATACCCGTCTATTCCGGTTCTTCCGACCGAAAAATTATCTTCTCAACATCAAATTAGAGCGACAGAAGCGCCACTTTAGCGGCACGGTCACAATAAGCGGACAATCAAAGGCTGACGCTACCGGCATAATGCTGCATGCGCACAAATTGACCGTCCTCAGCGCGACCATCGACGGGCAATCTGCTACGTTTGAGCATGGCGATCAAGATGTCCTAACGCTTACGCACGACGGTTTTGCGCCTGGCGATCACGAAGTCTTCATTCAATTTGAGGGCAAAATCACCAAGCCGATGCACGGTCTCTACCCTTGCTTCTTTAAGCTCGACGGTCAAGACGAAGAGCTGCTAGCAACACAATTCGAAAGCCACCACGCTCGCGAAGTCTTCCCGTGCGTCGACGAACCAGAAGCCAAAGCTACGTTTGACCTCACGCTCACGACCGAAACCGGCGTCGAAGTCGTATCCAACACACCGGTCAAAGACCAACACGAGCAAGATGACCAGCTCGTCACGAGTTTCGAAACAACACCCGTCATGAGCACCTATCTCCTTGCATGGGTTGTTGGTAAATTGGACTACGTCGAGGCCACGACCAAAGACGGCGTCCTCGTCCGCGCCTACGCCACTCGCGGCAAAGGCGACAAGTTAGATTACGCGCTGCAATCTGCCGTGCAGATCCTCGAGCACTACAATGACTACTTTGGGGTACCGTACCCGCTGCCCAAATGCGACCTCATCGCTGTCCCCGACTTCAGCGCCGGCGCCATGGAAAACTGGGGCTGTATGACATACCGCGAAACGGTGATGCTTGTCGACGAACACAGCTCCACCCGCACTCGCCAGTTCGTCACAATGGTCATCGCCCACGAGCTTGCTCACCAATGGTTTGGCGACCTCGTGACAATGAAATGGTGGAACGACCTCTGGCTGAACGAGAGTTTTGCTAACTACATGGAGTACCTGGCGCCAAGCAAACTCCGCCCGGAGTGGGACCTCATGACGCAGTATTTCGACGACGAAACGACATTCGCGATGGAGCGCGATGGCCTTGCTAGCGTGCAGAAGATCCAGCAAGAAGTGCACTCCGCCGAAGAAATCCAGACGCTCTTTGACCCGGCAATCGTCTACGCCAAAGGTGGCAGCCTTATCAACATGCTTCATGCGCACATTGGCGCTGAGGCATTCCAAAAAGGCTTGAATCTGTACTTCGAGCGTCACCGATATGGCAACACTGAGGCTGACGACCTCTGGCGCGCACTTGGCGAAGCATCTGGGCAAGACCTTGTGAAGTTTATGAACCCATGGATTACCCAGCCTGGTTTCCCTGTCGTCACCATTGGCATAAGCGGCGAAACCGTCAATCTGCACCAACGCCGATTCTTTAGCAACGCCAGCAAATCTGGAGGCAACGACCCAACCGTTTGGCCGATCCCTCTGCTTAGCGGCGGGCAACTTCAAGCCGGCTTACTTGATCAGCCGTCCGCCAGTCTGCAACTACAATCAGCAGACCGGCCGTTACTGCTCAACAAGGGGCGCACTGGTTACTACTTGTCGCTTTACGATGCCGCCCATGGCGAAAAGCTTGCCGCAGAAGTTCGCGCAGGCAGCCTCGACACCATCGACAGGCTTGGCCTCCTGACTGACAGCCTCAGCCTCAGCGAAGCCGGACTCCAATCATTCCTCCAGGCGCTCAAACTCCTTGATTCATACAAAGGCGAATCGAGCTACGCAGTCTGGGGCGCGATTACCAGCTACATCGGTACGCTCAAAATGTTCGCCGGCAACGACGAGGAGCTCCTTGCGCCGCTTCGCGCTTTTGTCCACGACCTTGCTGAGCCACAGTTTAAACGCCTTGGTTGGCAGCCAATTGATGGCGAGCCATACTTCGACACACTTCTGCGACCGCTCATTATTACTCACATGGCATATGCGGAGGACGAGACAGTTGTGGCCAAGCTCCGAGCGCTCTTTACTAACGCACAACAGCCATCTGACATCGATGCAGACATTCGCGCCACAACGTTTGCTGTCGCGGCACAGTTTGAAGGTGAGCCTGCATTCGATAAATTCCACGGCTGGTATCAGGCGACAACATCGGCCGAACAACGCACACAGCTAATAGCGGGGCTTTGCTCTAGTCGCGACTCGCAGGTCATTAGCCGCGCACTCGACATGATGACAACTGACGCCGTGAAACTCCAAGATTTGTTCTACTGGGCAGTCTATCTGACCCGCAACCGCTTTGCCGTCGACCTAACGTGGCAATGGATGCAAGAACACTGGCAGTGGATTGTCGACCATTTTGCCAACGACATGCACTACTCGGACTTCCCCAAGTACATGGCCGGGGCATTCAATCGCCCAGAGCAGCTTGAATCATACAAGGCGTTCTTTGAGCCAATGCTCGAGATTCCTGCACTGGCGCGCACGATCCAGCAGGGCATCGAAGATATCGAAGGTCGCATACTGTGGCACCAACGCGATGACGCAGCAGTCGCCGACTACCTCAAGTCCTACACGTCATCTAGCCAGGCAGTAACCGAGTAATCCTCGCCCGTCACTTCGACCGCTGCAAGCCGATAATCGCGCACGACGCTGGCGTGTCGTGCCATCCAAAACTCAGCCGCAAAGTGCATTTGCGCGAGTTTGCGCTGCGTAATGTAGTCCAGCCCTCCGCCAAACGTATCCGTTCGGCGATATTTCACTTCAACAAAATAGACGACGCTATCTTTCGTCGCCACAATATCTATTTCACACCAGCGAGTCCGCCAGTTGAGCGAATGGATTCGATAACCGCGAGCTTCGAGATATTTTGCGGCAACCTGTTCGGCGTGCCGTCCAACTTCAGTCGACACCGCCCATTGCCTTCAGTGGAGCCCAACTCATTCGGTGCATTTCACATGGGCCCATTTGGGCCAAAGCAGTTCGGTGCAAAGCCGTACCATAGCCGACATGCGACTCAAACCCGTACCCGTTAAACTTTGCCGCACCCATGACTTGCATGTAATTGTCACGGGCCACCTTCGCCACAATTGAAGCTGCTGCGATTGCTGGCTCTATGCCATCGCCTTTCACAATCGTTCTGACGCGCTTGTCACCTAAGTAATTACTATTGCCGTCCAGCAAAATCTCGCCCAGTGGCGGCCCAAGGTCAATAATTGCCTTAATCGCCGCGTGTTTCAGGGCGGCGGTCAGGCCGTATGTATCAATATACTCAGGCGATGCCCAGCCGACTCCGACTGGCGTCACCTCTTTAATAAGCTGAGCAATGACGTGTCTTTGGGCGGCGGAAAGCTTTTTAGAGTCATCAACGATGCCCTCTAAGTTGGGATGCATTGCCACGGCCGCAACACAAACCGGCCCAGCCCAACATCCTCGCCCTACTTCGTCTACTCCCACAATCATGGTGGGATTATAGCAGACACTGGAATAAATAAGTTCGTTTTTTGTGCGTCTCGTGGGGCCGGGCTGGAATCTCTCCCTGCCCGGCCCCACTATGTCATCGTCCGCGGCGGACGTTCGTGGCCCAGCGCCAGACCAGCCACGCGTCGTACGTGTGTGCCGGCTGGCCGTCGAACGTCAGCGTGATGGTGATGTGCTGGTCAGCGCCCATCGGCCAGACCTTGCCGACCGTTGCGCGGCCGGCACGAGCGATACCGCAGTCTCGCGGGATCGTCAGCCGAGCACCTTCGACGATGCCACGCTCGGCCAGGCGGACAGGCAGCATCTCCTGGTAGAAGGCGATCAGTTCCGCCATCTTGGGTGTGCCCTTGCCGCTCTGGACGACCGCACCCATGGCCGTGCAGATGGCGACCCACTTGTCGTAGGTCATGCGACCCTCGCGCAGCAGTCGCAGCCGAGCACGCTCACGCGTGATCGCTCGCCGAATCTCGGGCCCGGTCATCTCGCGGAACCCGGTGATCTTCAGCCTTTCGGCTGTCTCCAACTCGTCGTCGGTTGGCCTCAGCATCTTCTTTGATCCAATCACTAGCGGGACAAAGCCGAAGCAACTATATACTATTTATACACAAAAAGAAATACCGCCGTGTTTGTCGGCGGTATTTCCGTAAGAGCGGTCAGTCTTCGCTACTTCTTGGCTTCGGCTTCTGCTACAGGAGCTTCTTGCTTGTCTGCCAATTCAACTTCAGGCTGCTCGACAACTTCTGGCTTCTCAGGAACAGTGTTAACTGCGTCCTTATCGAAGGCAACGGCGGTAAGACGAGCAGACTTACCACTGCGCTCGCGAAGGTAGGTCAGGTACTTGCGGCGGACCTTGCTTCGCTTAACAACTTCGACTTTGGTAACGAGTGGAGAGTGCAGCAGGTAGGTCTTTTCGACGCCAACACCACTAGCAATGCGACGAACAGTAATGCTGCTGCTCAGGCTGTCCTTGCGGTCGGTACGAATAACGACGCCTTCGAACATCTGAACGCGCTCTTTGCTGCCTTCACGGACTTTCTGGTAGACCTTAACAGTGTCACCAGTGCGAACATCAACAACCGCGTGCTTGCGGTACTTCTGTTCAACTTTTTGGATTAACTCAAACATATTAGATCAATCGCCTTTGGATTAATTATTTCGATAGTCAGGTAATATTCTAGCATATCTTCCCTGTTTATGGAAGGGGTTTTAGTGGTAGACTAGGTATATGATTTCACTCAATCACGTCTTGGCGGGTACGGCTATTGGCCTGGCGGTCAAACAGCCACTTTTGGCGGCGCCGCTCGCATTTCTCTCTCACTTTGTTCTCGATGCAATTCCACATTGGAATTATGGTGACAAGCCTGGCAGCAAACTGTGGTGGAAGATATGGTCAGCAGACGCGGTTGGTAGCTTCCTGGCTATCGCGCTACTGTCACTTGCAGCACCAGAAGTCGCTCTGGCGATAATTGTGGGTGGTGTTATGGCCGAATTCCCCGACGTCTTTTGGGTCTACTACCTCAAAGCTGGCAAACCAAAGTTTTGGTTCTTCCGGTTCCACACCTGGATTCAGTGGTCTGAAACCCCACGTGGGCTATACTACGAATTCGGTTATCTTGTTATTCTGGTTATCATCAATATTCTACTACTGAACGCACGCTAACAACCTCGGAGGGTTATATGGATATTTACGAACAAGCTATTGAACTTCACCGCAAATTTCGCGGCAAAATCACCACAAGCCTGCGCGACGACCAACTCGACAAGCAAAAGTTGAGTCTGTACTACTCCCCTGGTGTTGCCGGCGCATCACGTCGTATCGCCGAAAAGCCAGAAGAATTGCGTGAGCTGACCTGGACAAACAACCTTGTTGCCATCATTAGCGATGGTTCAGCCGTTTTGGGTCTGGGCAATATTGGCCCCAAAGCCGCTATGCCAGTCATGGAAGGCAAAGCGCTGCTGTTCAAAAAGTTCGCTAACATCGACGCCGTACCAATCGTGCTCGACGTCCATACCGCAGACGAGATTGTGGCAACTGTGAAGGCAATGGCGCCAAGCTTTGGCGGCATCAACCTCGAGGACATCGCCGCCCCGCTATGTTTTGAAGTCGAGGAACGCCTAAAGGCTGAGCTCGACATCCCAATCATGCACGATGACCAGCACGGGACAGCCGTCGTCACGCTGGCCGGGCTCATCAACGCCGCAAAGGTCGTCGGCAAAGATATCAAGGACATGAAGATTGCCATCGTTGGCGCCGGTGCAGCTGGCGTCGCAATCGCAAAGCTGCTCACCAAATATGCGCAGCCCAACCTCATGATGGTCGACAGCAAGGGCGTCATCAGCCGCGACCGCACCGACCTTAATGACAGCAAGAAAGCACTCCTGGAGTTCACTAACCCCAACAACACATCAGGCAGTCTGGCAGACGCCGTCCGTGACGCGGATGTATTTGTGGGCGTGTCACAGCCTGACCTCCTGACGCCAGAGATGGTCGCAACAATGGCCGACCAGCCAATCGTCTTTGCGCTAGCCAACCCCGACCCAGAAATCAAACCAGAAGTCGCACGCGAAGCTGGCGTCGCCATCCTGGCCACTGGCCGCAGCGATTATCCCAACCAAGTTAATAACGCCGTTGCCTTCCCCGGTATCTTCCGCGGAGCACTCGACAATACCATCAGCAAAATTACCGATGAGCACAAAGTTGCAGCTGCTGAAGCAATTGCAGCATTAGTCGAGCAGCCTGCTGCCGACAACATCATTCCGAACGTCTTTGACGAGCGTCTCGTGCCGGCAATCGCCGACGTTATTAGATAACGCGGTTGATCTCTTCGAGGGTTGTTTGGCCAGCAATGGCCTTCAGGACACCGTCCTGCGCAAGCGTGAGCATGCCATTTTTGCGAGCAACTGCCTCGATAGCTTCGGCGTTCACTTCGGTGACATCGCCGCGCAAGAAAGCCTGAATCTCATCGGTCACAACCATCTGCTCGATGATAGTCATACGGCCAATGTAGCCAAATGGCGCAGCTTCGGACTTACCTGGCTTGTACAATGTCAGGTTGTCGATGTCGGGCATCGAGATATTCTCTGGCAAACCTTCAAGTTGGGCACGAATGTACTTCTTGGTCGCTTCGTCTGGCTGGTATGCGATCTTCGTCTCGTCATCAAGGCGGCGGACAAGACGCTGACCAACAACAAGGCGAATTGCCGTACTAAAGATCGGGTTCTGGCCAATCATGTCGATCATGCGGCTAAATGCCGTCGCAGCAGAGCTGGCGTGGAATGTGCTAAGCACCAGGTGGCCCGTAATAGACGCCTGAATCGCCGTCTTGGCGGTGTCGACGTCTCGAATCTCACCAACCATCACGACGTCAGGGTCAAGTCGCAGCACAGCACGGAGCTTCTCGGCAAAGCTATCACCATTTTGGGTGTTAACAGGGATCTGGCTGACACCAGGAATACTAAACTCAACCGGGTCTTCTAGCGTCAGAATCTTGCGGCCTGGGTCGTTCAAGGCGTTCAAAATGCTATACAGCGTCGTCGACTTACCCGAGCCAGTCGGACCAACCATCAGGACCATTCCGTGTGGGTGCTGGACAACCTCAGTAAAGCGCGCCTTCTGATCTTCGGTCATGCCTAGGTTGTCGAGTCGAAGCAAGTTGGCGTCAAAGTTAAACAAACGAATAACAGCATCCTGGCCATATACGGTTGGGACGGTCTCGATACGCATGTTCAACAGCCGCTCGTTGCCGTCTGGCCCAACCATATCCTGCTGCATGTGGCCAGTTTGGGCATCGTCGGAAGCCGTAGAAATATTAGCGCGCGACGCAATCGATGCGAACAGCACGCGGTATTTATCTTTGCTAAGGTTGGCAACAGGGTGAAGAGCACCATCGACGCGCAAGCGGATGCGCACGTTATCACGCTGAGATTCGAGGTGAATGTCGCTGGCATTGAGCTTATCGGCCTGCTTGATGAGGTAGTTCAAGATGTCGTCAGGCCGAACAGTCTCAAGCGTGTGACTAACTTCGTTGATAGTGTCGCTGTCGCCTTCCTTGGCGATTTTGACGTCGTTGTACACGACCTTTTTGGGTGGGTCGTAACGGAGCATTAACGCACGATAGCCAGCGTTACTCATCACCACGAATTGCGTCATGCGGCCCTCAAAACGGTCGCGAAGCTGACGCAGAAGCTGCTGTGGCGTGTTGATGGTAA
>DATEFF010000005.1:0-4739 GCA_035280785.1 Saccharimonadales bacterium (SeqCode) | reverse complement strand
ATACGCCCTGGCTGTCACAAGCACAGTCCCAGGTGCCGGTACTGCTCCAACATTTGCCAGCAACCCAGGTAGCATGAACGTCTACATTGGTGCTGTCTGTAACACTGCCAACGCGAGTGGTGTGGCGGCGGGTAGCTCACGAAATGTGGCGGTCCTGGTTGCGCTTGAGCAAGGCGGATTCCTCTGTCAGACAAACTAGGCTAATCAGTCAAAAACAAAAGAGATGCTCGGTTGAGCATCTCTTTTTATAATGTCATGGCTGGCGAGGTAGGACTCGAACCTACAATCCCTAGTGCCAGAAACTAGTGCCTTACCATTTGGCCACTCGCCATCAATACCCAGCGATTATAACAGATCATAAACGCCTATTCCAGCCCTTGTTTTGGGATGGTAAAAGCCCTGGCCGGAGCCAGAGCTCCTACCAGGGCTGTCGATCGAGGCTGCGACTTACGCCGCAAGCGCTCGTGCCCGTTTGTACTGCGTGGTGATGCAGCCCATGATGCGCGTCGTGAGCTGGTCACGATCGTCCGCAGTCGCCTGCTCGTTGCGCGCCACGATGATCGGCGCACCCACGACGACGGCGTAGGGCTTGCCCCATCCCCAGTGCAGCGGTCCGGTCCGCAGACGCTTGACGCGCTCGGTGCCGGACAGGGCGATGGGGACGACGGTCGCACCGGCCTTGAGGGCCATGTAGGACACGCCGTTGCGGGGCCGCAGCAATTCGCCGTCGGTCGAGATCTTGCCCTCGATGAAGGTGATGACCACGCCGCTGTGACGCAGAACGATCACGCCGCGGTTCGATGCCTCGGCGGCACGCTCGGTGCCGCGATAGACGGGATGATCCCGAACCAGTTGAGGATGACTCGGGCCACCACGTTCGCGAACAGTTCGGCCTTGGCCAGGAACGTCACGTCACGTCGGTAACGAGAGATCAGGCCCGCCAGCGCCGGGATGTCGAAGATCGACAGGTGGTTCACGGCCAGGATGACCGGACCCTCCAGCCGCTTCAGGTGCTGGCGACCCTCGACCCGCGGGCGGGCGAAGATGCGCGTCCAGGCTGCGCAGATCAGCACCATGCCGATGACTCGGTTGGCGGTGCGGACGCGCTTCCGGACAGAGTTGGGACGTTGTGCCTCTAAACTCACAGTTCCTCCTGTTGGGCGAAACGGACGAAGTATATAATAAAATATTTAAGCGAATTTAGCAATATATTCCGACGTGACCGCAGGCTCAAGCAGGTTTATAATGGGTGCATGATGATACGTAACTCTGTGCGTTTCTTTCTCTCGCTGGCTATCGTGTCGATAGCGGCCTGGGTGGGTAGTATCGTGACCTATCCATCTATCAATAGTTGGTATGCGGCGTTGGACAAGCCGTTCTTTAACCCGCCAAACTGGGTTTTTGGTCCGGTTTGGACGGTGTTGTACCTATTGATGGCGATTAGCTTGTACTTGGTTTGGTCGTCGCAGACAAGCCGTTCGAAGAAGCTAGCCCTCAGCGTGTTTGGCGTGCAATTGGCACTGAACACGGCGTGGTCCATTGTGTTTTTTGGTCTGAACCAACCATGGACTGGGGTCGCAGTTATTGTGGTGATGTGGCTGGCGATTGCTGTCACGATGGCGGCGTTTTGGCCAATCAGTAAACTTGCGACATATCTGTTGGCGCCATACATCGCTTGGGTGAGCTTTGCGACTGGCCTGAACATCTCGATTGCATTACTCAACCCAGCTAACCCGGTCGACACATACGAAGAATGTGTGAGGGCGCAGGGGAGTACTATTATGGACATCTACCCGCCAATCTGCATGACAAAAGACAAAAAGCAATTTACTGACCCGAGTGCCAAGCCAGTCACGCCGCCTGCACAGGGCACGTTGAGTATTCCAGAGCTTGGCGCTAAGATTCCGCTTCAGAGTGGTATCAGCGATGCTTATTACAACTACGACCAGGCGAGCGGCGAGGCGTACCTCACAACGACCAAACTTGAGGAAAATCTCAAAACATTTAAGGGCTGTTCCTCCGGCCTGCACGGTCTGTACATCAAGAAGGAATCCAGACAACTCAAAGAACAGCCGCATATCGAGACGCTGTGTATGCCCCTTAGTAATATGGCCTCAGAACGAATTTACGCTATCCAAGAGATGTTGCGAACTGCGATCGCCGCCGCAACGTTGGAGTAGGGCAGTTTCGGTAGACCTCGGGCCGGTATTGTCGTACGCTGGTATAGTCTGCCAGTGAAGGTGGATTGGAGGGTTTTAAGCTTTTGCTCAGGTTGTACTCAGCCCGAGCGAGTTAAATGGAGAAGTGGCTATCGAGGGAAAACGTTCACGCATACTAACACTGGATTTATTACGAGGATATTTCCTCTTAGTGATACTAGTGGACCATGCCAGATTCTTCCCGAGCGTGTTTGAACTTATAACTGGCCGCGGCGAAATGTGGGCGTCGGCCGCCGAAGGATTCTTTATTATCTCAGGCCTGCTGGTGGGCTATGTGTATGGCCCGCGAATGGTCCGCAATGTGCTTGGCACGGCAAAACGTATGTGGAAGCGGGCATTCCTGTTGTACGCGCTGACGGTTCTTCTGACATTCCTGTTTGTATGGTGGGGTAATAACAGCAACATTTTGTTTGTGAAGGAAGGTCT
This sequence comes from Saccharimonadales bacterium (SeqCode), assembly GCA_035280785.1. Taxonomy (GTDB): domain Bacteria; phylum Patescibacteriota; class Saccharimonadia; order Saccharimonadales; family EFPC-124; genus DATEFF01. The sequence continues at coordinate 2,094 of DATEFF010000005.1, read as the reverse complement.
GTGGACGCAGCCGGCGCTTGGTGAATTCCTGTACAAGACATTGACACTTCAGTACTACTACGGCTGGGCGGACTTTTTGCCGTATTATGCGTTGTTTATGGCGTGGGCACCGATTGCGTTGTATGCGATTATCCGCGGTAAAGCGTGGGCGGTGCTGGGGATTAGTGGAGCGTTGTGGTTGTTCCGTGGCGGCAGTTTTGAGATGAGCTGGCAGATTCTGTTTATGGGTAGCATGGTCGCGGGCTGGTACTTGCCGGCCATCGAGGCAAAAGCTCGATCTCTCGCACCCATGGTCCAGAAACGTTTGCGCACAGGGCTTTACGCGGCAGCAATTACACTAGTGGTCGCAAGTGTGTTTACTATCCGGGTGGGCGAGGTGATGGTCCATGAGTACGCCGGATTTGCGGCTCTGCCCGTGGCGCTTCAGAATGTCTTTATGTGGCTGGATAGCGCCCGAGATGTTATGACGCCACTGATCGTAAAGTGGACGCTAGAGCCAGTCCGCCTGATTACTGCGCTTGTGTGGTTTACGGCGCTGTATGTGTGGGTCCGTCAGCATGAAGCAGCGATTAATCGCCTGAGCCGCGGCTTCTTCCGCATTTTGGGCGAGCGCTCCCTGGTGGTGTATGTTGTGCATTCGATTGTGATATTCGCGCTGTTGCTCGTGGTGCCTGGCGACCACGGCTTCTGGCTGAACAACCTATTCACTGCTGCGGTCGTGGCTTTGGTGTACGGCCTGGCCGCAGGACATGCCCGACTAGCCAGGCGCTCCAAACGCGTTGCCACGGAGGGCCTGCGCCGATTGCAATTACGTAACGAGGATTCATTATGACCAACCCAACCCACATTACTGACTACCTGTCGCAGACCGCGCAGAAGTTCCCCGACAAGCCAGCGTTTGTATGTGAAGGCCGGACACTGAGCTGGAGCGAACTTGAGCGTGAGGCTGACCAAATGGCAGCGCATATTTTGCAGCATGTTGATTCTGCGGAGCAGCAAGTCGTTGGGGTTCTGTTGCCAAATTCGTGGCAGTTTGTGGTGACGTACTTGGGTATTCTGCGCGCTGGGCATATTGTGTTGCCGTTGGACCCGAGCTTTAAAAAACTCGAGAACGAGACAATTACCGAGCAAGTAAAGCCAGTTATTACTGTTACAACTGGCTCGTTTGCAACGGAGCTACCCGACGCTTTTAAGACGATTATATTCGAGGATGAAACACCGAAGTCGGGTGGCGATGTGGGTGCTGCGATCCGTTTGCCGGCTGACCAGCAGATCGCGACACTTTTATTCACCTCTGGTACGACCGGCAAGCCAAAGGTCACGGCCTACACGCATGCCAACCACATGTGGAATATCGATGCCGTTGCCGATCTGTGGAAGTGGACGAGTGACGATACGATCTTACTGTCACTGCCATTAAGCCATTGGCACGGGCTCGTGATGGGCGTGGCTGGTGCGCTGCACCGGGGCAATACCGTCTATTTGCATCAGCGTTTCAGCGCTGAGGCGACGGTCAAGGCGCTGCAAAGTGGTGACATTACGCTATTTATGCACGTGCCGATCGCGTACTTTAAGCTGGTTGAATATGCTGGCGACAAGAAGTTTGACATCAGCAAAGTCCGTCTGTGTATTTCTGGCTCGTCGTACCTGCCGCCGGCAATATGGAATGGCTTTAAGGCAGCGTTTGGTCAAGATATCTTGGAGCGCTACGGTAGTTCCGAGACAGGGTTGATTGCGAGCAATACGCTCGATGTTCGACACCCGGGCGTGGTTGGGCGTGTATTGCCTGGCGTTGACCTGCGCGTCGAAAGTGACGGCCAGTTGGCGATGCGTTCCCCAGGGCGGTTCCTTGGGTATTTCCGTAACCCAGAGGCAACGGCCAAAAACTTTACAAGTGACGGTTGGTGGCTGACTGGCGACATTGGCGAATTTAACGATGATGGCGAGTTGCGACTGAAGGGACGGATCCAGGAGAAAATTAAGAAACTTGGCTACACAGTCTTTCCGCGTGACGTTGAATGGGCAGTGATGCAAAACCCTGAGGTTCACGATGTTGTGGCGATTGGCGTGCAGGTGCCGGAATCACTCAGTGAC
>DATEFF010000004.1:0-3739 GCA_035280785.1 Saccharimonadales bacterium (SeqCode) | reverse complement strand
CTGCATCAGAAGTCGACGCAAAAAGACGGTCGTTGTGCCGACATAGCAGCCTAATTCTACAACATCTCCGTCTATGTTGTTTCTCAGCGTCTCCTCAAGGACCGCGAGAATTTTAACAAGTTCTTCGCGGCTTACTTGATCACTCAAAATCGGGTACTTCCCCAGTAAATCCATACGCCCTATTGTACCTGCTATCAAAATGCAAGGAAAATCCCCACTGAGGCAGCGTGCTACTATGGAACTATGGAACAGCACACGACATTTAAGGAATTTCTCGAAAAGTTCCCGGTACGGCGCTTCCAAAAGGGCGAGATGATAATCTGTGAGGGATTAACGCCTCGTAAGTGTTACGCCGTCAAATCGGGCTTTGCAAAAGTATTTTTAACCACTAAAAGTGGCGAGGAAAAGGCCGTTAGCTTCATAGCTTCGCAGGACCTCTTCCCGCTCACCTGGATTTTCGGCAAGACGGACGTCTCGCTGTATTACTACCAGGCTTACACCGACTGCGAAATGTATGAAATCCCACGGGAAGATCTGGTCAACCACGCCGAAGAAGACACGGGCATGTTCCGTCGCCTTTTCGAGTACAACCTTGACCTCAATATCGACCTGATGCAACACATCCACAGTCTGGAACAGGCGAAAGCTTCCGAGAAGCTCATGTACGCCTTCCACTTCCTGACTCGCAGGTTCGGTAAAAAGATCACCAAGTCACGAACCAAGATGATGTTGCCGCTCACACAGCAGGACTTGGCTAACTTCTTGGGCCTCACCCGAGAAACAACTGGCGCGCAGCTAAAAGAGCTGCAACATAAGGGCGTCATCAACTATCAACAACAGGAATACGTGATTCACACTGACCGCTTACGAGCGTTGATAGAAGATTAGTGTATCTTTTTAGCTCTGATTGCGCTGGCGCCATGATCTTACAAAGGTCATGATAAAAACCGCCAGCCATCGGGCTATAAAGAGTACAAGAAGCGGCCTTCGAAGGATCGTACGGAGTATATTCATAAATTAATTTGTATCGTGACCAGTGTCACCTGCCGTCAGGCGTTCGTCTAGATCAGTATCGGCGTCGCCATCTTCGCTCGGCAATGGAATGCTTGTATCCTGCTCTTCCAGCTCGAGGTCTTGGTCGCGAACGATCTTATCTAGCGCGTCATCTTCTTCCTGCGGCATGCTTGGCCCTCCTTTCCGTCGCTTAGTTGTACCCCCATAGTATCGTCGGTATAGTACGCCCACTATGAAATTTTCCATTCACAAGCAAAGAGGTCCTTTCGGTGGGACCTCTGTTGCTTTATTCTTAGGCAGCTTTTGCGTAGCCGAGCTCGGCAGATTCGGTGGCAAAGCCAGCAAGTCGCCGCTCGCGCGTGGCGCGCAGAGAGATAACTTCGGCACCCGCACTGTCATGCTCTACAGTATCCTGACGACGAGGAGTTCTCTCGGGGTCATGGACGTCGCTAATGCCCATGTCAAAGGTTGCGAGGACCAGACTGGTGGCAGCAGTACCCAGCGTCTCAATCCGCTGTGGACGCTGCTCGCGCTGCCATGTCAGGTAGCGCTCAAACTCTCGTTGGTCTCTGGTCTCTACGCTCATTCTGACCTCACCATACGCCTCTATTGCCAAATGCGCAATAGTATAGTTTAACTTTGCTTCTGGGTCTGAACGTTGCGTACGAGTAACGCAGACATAATACCGGCCAAAATTGCCAAACTACCACAGAGAATAACGGCAAATTGATACGCCTGGCCAGCGCCGTACAACCCAAGTAACGCAACAACGATAAGGCCAGATACTCGAGACACAGCGTTGTTTACTGCCGACGCAATGCCCGCATCGTCCTCGTGCACCGAGGCTAAAACGGTCGTCGTGAGTGGCGCAACGGTCGCGGCCAGCCCAACTCCGAACAACAGAATACCTGGCAACACATGCCAGATGTACTCCGAGCCCTCAGCAAGCGGTAATAACAAAAGGATTCCCAGCCCAGCCAGGATCGGACCGAGCGTCAGGAACCACCTAGGGCCGAGTTTGCCGGCAAGCGCGCCAATTCGCCCCGACAAAAATATCAACACGACGCTCACCGGCACCGTTGCCAGTCCCGCCGCAATACTAGAGTAGTGTAACGTCGTCTGAAGATAGATAGTCAGCATAAAGAAGAATCCACCCAGCGCGCCATACATCGCAAATGTCGTTATATTAACCCCAGTAAAATTACGCGACTTAAATAATCTCAGCGGCAACATTGGATCCTTGCGCACATGCTCGCACCATACAAACAGCACCGAAGCCACAGCTCCCCCTACAAGCGCCACAATGGACGGCAAGCTCCAATGACTCGCCGGACCCTCAATAAGCCCATACGTGAGACCTCCGAGTGCCGCAACAGCCAAACCAGCGTCCACCCAGTCGATCCTTCGCTTAACAGCCGTCTTGGATTCCTTTATCGCCGGCAGGCCGAGCCACACAACCGCAAGTAGTAGCGGCACGTTGATCAAAAAGATCATCTGCCACGACACGGCATCAATAAGATACCCACCCACAAGCGGACCAGCGGCAATAATCGCCGATGTCGCAGCGGTCCACATGCCGATAGCTTTTCCTCGTTGCTCTGCCGCAAAGTTGGCTTCAATAAGCGCCAACGCACCTGGAATCATCAGCGCGCCAAACACACCCTGGATAATTCGCGCGCCAACTAGCATTTCGATATTTGGCGCAAAGGCACACAGCAATGACGCAAGGCCAAAGCCGACGACGCCCCACATATACACCTTCTTACGCCCCAAGATATCGCCAAGCGAACCGCCCAACAAAATCAACGCCGATAATGTCAGCAAATACCCGTCCACAATCCATTGCTGACCCGAGAAGCCAGCGTGTAACAGATTGGCCATCTTTGGCAGGGCCAAGTTTACGACCGATCCGTCAAGAAACACAACGCCACTGCCAATAATGACTGCCCAGAGCATTCGTCGTTGTGTCGATGTCATACCTCTAGCTTATCTCTGCGAGGCTCAAAATCAAAAAGAGACCCGGCTGAGGCCAAGTCTCTTTTTGAATGTTACCTACTTTAGCTGTTGCGAGCTGTGCGCAGGTTTCGCTTGCTGCGAAGGTAGTGGTAGCCGGCAAGGCTCAATGAGCCTGCGCCTGCAAGACCACCAAGAACGGCGCTGGTGCCAGTGTTTGGCAATTCAGCTGGAGTCTCAGGGGTAGGAGTGATCTCTGGAGTCTTCGGAGTTTCCGTAGGCTTCTCAGGGGTAACTGGTACCTCAGGTACCTTCACCTTGATAACAGCCTTGTCGCAACCCTTTTGTGGGTTGTCATTGGCAGTGCTGTCACCAGTGAAGCAGGCTTCGTTAGTGATGGTGCCGTCTTTAGAGGCGGTAACCTTCACCAAGTATTCCTTAACGACGCTTGCACCTGGCTTGATCAAGCCCATGTCGGCTTTGATCGTGCGAGTAGCAGGGTCGTTAGCGAGCTCGACGCCAGCAGGAAGCGTGTCGGTCATGACTGTCTTAGCCATGTCGTTCCAGCCCTTGCTGTCAGCCTTACCCTTGTTGCTTACTTCGATGGTGTATTTAAGAATATCACCAGGCTTAGCAGCAACAGCGGTAGAAGCGTCATTAGCGTCAGCTTTTGCGCTGTTAGTTGTTTGGTTCTGGACGTACTTTTTAATTACGCCCTCTGGGTGCCAAGCTAGCGCTGGGCTAGCAACGACAGCAGCGGTCACAACACCGG
>DATEFF010000003.1:0-12906 GCA_035280785.1 Saccharimonadales bacterium (SeqCode) | reverse complement strand
CGGTGAGTACGGCCATGCAGAGTGCGCTCAACGCCAAAGCAGACGATATGGGCGTTGTGCACAAAGCAGGCGATAACATGAGCGGCGATTTGGCGCTCCCATCGGGAGTGAGTGTGACCTTTAACGGCCCTCAGCAATATTTGCGTTGGGACCCGGGTGAAGGTCTGTGGTTGGCTGTGGCCGACAACAATAAGACGCTCAAGCTGAGCTATGGCGGCGGAAGTGGCAAGATGGTCATCGACCAGTATGGTTTTGGTGAGGTCGCGCGGTTCAGTAATGGGACGTTGAGTATGCGTTCCCATACTATTCAGGACGTCGCGACGCCAACAGACCCCCAAGATGCTGCGACAAAATCATACGTCGATGCCGGCGTGGCAGCCATCGCAACCAAAAACGCAAATTATTCACTTACTCTGTTAGATCATACGGTTTTAGCTAACGCGAGTGGGGGATCGCTGACGCTGACACTGCCGACGGCAGGGGCTTTAACAGGGAAGAGCTACACGTTGAAAAAAATCGATGCTTCGGCAAATGCCGTTACGATCGCAACCAGCGGCTCGCAAACAATAGATGGGAACCCTGATTTTGTCCTGCCGGCACAGTGGCGATATATCACGGTCCAATCTGATGGAGTGAATTGGTTTATTATCGCAGAAAATTAGTCGATGTGAAAAAAACATAAGCAATTTGTTGACATCCGACCCAACCCTGGGTAACCTAGCAAAGGTTAAAGCACGAAGCAGGTGGGGCATCCGAGAACGGATTGTTTGCTAGTGTCCTGACATATCATTTGAACGGCTTGTAATAATAGGCAACCGGGTCGTATTAAATGTGTGTCCAGAAAATAAAAAGGAGCAAAATGAAAAAAGGCATACCTCTGTTGGGTGTGGCATCAGTTTTGGGTATGGCCGTCCTGACCGGTGGCGTGGTTATAGACCACACGGTTCAACGACTGCCGGACACGACGGTTGGCGTGCAGGGTAGTGGGCCGGATGGTTCTGGCGGCCAAGGTACGTTCGATTCGAGCGGTGATCAGGGATCGTCTGGCAGCGGTTTGGTTGGAAGTATCGCACGGCTACTGGGTTTGCAGAGTGCATCGCATGATTCGACCACTGTTGCGGGTCATGGCATGGCAGGCTCGCAGGACCCTAACTATCGCCTGATGAAGATCTTTGGCACCAACATTTCCGGACTCGAGTTCAGTGGACTCTTCCAGCCCAACACCGAACAAACGTACGCTTACTTTGCGGGCAATGGCCTCAATACTGTACGCATACCGTTCGACTGGAACGAGATGCAGCCTGATCTGTACGGGGACTTCGATGCAACGTCCAAGCAGTATCTGGATGACAACATCGCCTGGGCCAAGAAGCATGGGCAAAAAATTATCCTCGACGCACACAACTACGGCCGGCGATACATTTATCGCGACGGCGGATTTAGCGATGATTTTGTGGGTGGGACGCAACATACTTTCCAGCTGCCATACGGCGATCAGGATCAGAGCGCAGGCACGCTAACATTCCGCGACTTTGGTAGGGGTGTGGCGGGCACGTTTACCAACCCGGTTGCGCCGCACGCCGGGTATCGTACAACCTTTGACATGAAGGTTGACGCCCTAAGCGGTGACGCCTGGAATGAGTTCTATATGGATGTGTTTTACCGGGATGAGGCCAATCGTTACAGCCTCGTGGCTAACCCCGTCACTCATACCTGGCAGCTCCGCCAAACGGTGAATGGTCACGAGACCATCCTGGCATCAGGCAGCAAGAACTGGACGGTTGGGCAGTACTACCACGTTGAGATCGACGTAAACCAGGCGGCGGCCGGGAAGGTGAACGCGGCGATCGATGGCGTGCCGCTGTTCGCCACGAACTCAGTGAGCAGCACAGCGTCGCTTGCCCATGGCAAGATCTCGATGTACCCATCTGGTGTGAAGGCGACCATCAAAGACCTGACAGTGAATGTGGGCGGTGACGTGACCAGTGGGGGGCCGGTCGAGCGACGCCTGACAGAGAACGGTCTTCCGCTTAGCGCCTGGCAGGATTTTTGGACCAAGCTGTCTAACGAGTACAAGAATGACCCGGCCATCATCGCGTATGACCATAATGAGCCGCATGATATGCCCGTTCCGACGGTGCCTGCAAATCACTCAGAGGCTGACGCCGCCAAGAATGGTTTGCCTCTGGCGACCACGACAGCGATCGGGCAATCCATGCTCGACGCCATCCGTGCGAACGGCGATGACAAGTTTGTCGTATTCGAGATGGACAGTTGGGCAAACACCCACCGATTTGAGCAGCAATACGGGGTCGACCCTGAACCTTGGATTAAGGACACGCTGCCATACTCCAAGGTTGTGTACTCGGGGCACTTTTACTTCGACAGCGACCACAGCGGCTTATACCCCAATAGCTCAACGCCTGGCTCACTTAGTAGTGTTAGCGCTGAGCTCGAGCCCTTCTTTCGGTGGTGCCAGGAACGCAAGCAGATCTGCTACATTGGTGAGTTCGGCGTGCCAAACACGCCACAGTGGCAGCCGGCCATTATGCATTTCCTTCATCTGACCAAGCAATACAACATTTGGTGGACGCAGTGGGCAGGCGGTGATATATATTCGTCACCGACTACCATGCAGCCGACCAATTCGTTCCTCACGGACACGCTGCAAATGCTCACCATTCGGAGCTTCCTGGACCAGTAGTCGGGGAGTTGCGAAAGACGGTAGTTTATAGTACAATTACATCTGTTAACAACTTAACTCAGCTTGAGCCCCTTGGACTCAAGCATCTCGGCCGCAAAGCCGGGATTCCGAAGGAGGAGAGAATATGAAGCGAGACTACGAACTAGTAGTCCTGTTCCACCCAGATCTAGAGATCGATCTGGAGAAGCCGCTCGCCAAAGTTCGTCAGATTCTGACAGACAACGGCGCTGAGGTGGTCAAGGAAGACAACTGGGGTAAGCGCAAGCTGGCTTACCGCATCAACAAAGAGGACTTCGCCGTCTACGTGTACATGGAAGTTAAGATTCCAGCAGCAGGCGTCAAGAAGATCCAAAGCACGCTCAACATCACCGATGAAGTGCTTCGCTACCTGCTGACCGCTGTCGACCCACGGGCCGTCGCCGCAGCTAAGGAAGCAGCAGAGCGCGCAGCTGAAGAAGCTGAAGACAAGAAGAACGAAGAATAATAAGCGAGGAGTAGGGGTATGTCAAAGAGTATCAACCAAGTCATTCTGATGGGAAACCTGACGCGCGATCCAGAATTGCGCACCACACCAAGTGGCCAGAGCGTCTGTAGCTTCTCGCTTGCTGTTAATCGCAGCTGGCAGGGCCAGGACGGCAGCCAACAGGACGCTGTAGACTACTTTGACATTACCGCCTGGGGTAAACTCGGCGAACTCGTCAACCAATACCTCGCTAAGGGCCGCAAGTGCCTCGTGCAGGGTCGCCTGAGCCAGCGTAGCTGGGAGCAGGAAGGCCAAAAGCGCAGCAAGGTAGAGGTAGTCGCCAGCGATGTCACTTTCCTTGATGGTGGTGGCGCCGGTGGTGGTGAAGGCGGCGGAAGCTCAGCCCCTCGCAGCAGCTCTAGCAGCAGCCGCAAGAAGGATGAGCCAGCCGTCGAAGAAATCGACGACAAGCCAATCGACCTCAGTGAAATTCCTTTCTAACCCACGGAGTAAATCTAAATGATGAAGAACAAGCGATTCAAGAACGACGTTTCTTTCTTTGACTACAAAGACGTCAAAGTTTTGCAGCGCTACGTCAACGCATACGGTCAGATCGAGCCACAGGCTAAGACTGGCCTCAGCGCTAAGCAACAGCGTCAGCTGAGTGTCGCCATTAAGCGCGCACGCCACCTGGCACTGCTTCCATTCGTAGCAACCAACTAGGAGACGCCCCAGTATGTATGGCGTAACAGATTTGAAGAAGGGCGTGCTGGTCACGCTCGACGGAAAGCCTTACCGAGTTGTCGACTATAACCAGAAGGTTATGGGCCGCGGCGGTTCCATTGTGAACGTCCGCGTCAAGAACCTTTTGGATGGCAGCGTTATCCCTAAGACATTCAAGGGTGCTGAAAAGATCGAGCCAGCCCACGTAGAGAACCGAACCGTGCAGTATCTGTACCAAGACGGCGACAACTACAACTTTATGGACGGTGCGACGTTTGAGCAGTTTGAGCTCAGCAGCGACACTGTTGGCGACATTGCCGAGTACCTCAAGGAAGGCAACGAAGTTTCCCTCCAGAGCTACGAAGGCCGCGTCATCAACGTTGAACTGCCAAACAACCTGTTCCTGGAAGTGACCTACACCGAGAACGTAGTGAAAGGCGACACAACCAGCAGCGTTCTGAAGGATGCGACTCTCGAGACCGGCCTGGTCATCAAGGTGCCATCATTCATCAAGATTGGTGACATCCTGAAGGTAGACACCCGTACGGGCGAATACCTCGAGCGCAAAAAAGATTAGCTCAAAGATAACGCAAAAGAGGCGATCCATGCGGATCGCCTCTTTTGCGTTTGAATAAGTTTAGATGTCGGTGCGACGGCGGGCGGCACGGGGCCACCCGCCGATCGCTCCTCAGCCAGCGCGTACGGCTTGGATTGCGTTCGCGCGGAACACGTCTCCGATCATGTCGACAGCGAGTCGGATGTTGACGGCGCGGCCGCCCACTTCCCACGGACTGCGCACGGCACGGTGCCGGGGGATGTTGGAAAGTTCCTCGGCGAGTCGTGCCAGCAGGTTGGTGGGCGGCAGGTTGTCGTGCTCGGCCAGAACCAGTACCAGGCTCTGGCTCAGTGTGTGCTGGCGCATGTTCGTGCCCTGGAGTACGCCGTTCTCGACCAGTCTGCGCAGGAGGTCCCTCGGCGGCTGGTCGGTACGGCCGAAACCGAACACGATGATCTTTCGCTCCCGGGGGATGAACTGCGTTCGTCTGTTCACTGTCTACCCTTCTATGTGGCGCGGTTGAGGCAGTAGTAAAATTATCATCGTTTCTGTATACTGTCAAATGAATGACGAAATTTAGACTTGATCAATTAATGGTCCGCAACGGCCTTGTCGACACCCGCTCTCAGGCAGAGAGTTGGATTCGATTGGGTAAAGTTATGGTGGCCGGCAAGGCGATTACGAAGCCAGGCTACTTTGTAGCCGAGGACGCCAAAGTCAAACTGAAGGCAGAGGAGAAGTACGTATCTCGCGCTGGCTTAAAGCTTGCGAGCGTGGCTACGATTCTTGACCTTAACTTTACCGACAAGGTAGTACTGGACGTTGGCTCGAGCACTGGCGGCTTTACCGATTACGCCCTCCAGCACGGTGCACGAAAGGTGATCGCCGTTGATGTTGGTACAAACCAGCTACACCCATCGCTGCACGGCAACCCAAAGATTGAATTGCACGAACAGACAGACATCCGCGACATGGACTTTATGAGTGATACGCCTGACATTGTGGTCATTGATGTGAGCTTTATTAGCTTGCGTGAGATCTTGCCGCACGTTGCGAAACTCAGCACGCCGCAAACCCAAATTGCCGCAATGCTGAAGCCGCAGTTCGAGGCCGGCGCCAACCTCAAACACAAAGGTGTGATAAAGAATGACTCAGTCCGCCGCGACATCCTCAAAGAGTTTGAGGCTTGGGCAAAGACATTGTTCGTTGTGCGCGACAAACGCGATAGTGACGTCGCAGGTAGCAAGGGCAACCGCGAGCGATTTTATCTGTTGAACCCAATTAAGCGCTAAAACAAACTGACTTGATGCGGCTCAGCTTCGTTTTTGGCGACGTCGTAACTGAGCGTGCACTTATAGCCGGTTAGCTTGCCGAGCGGGAAGCTGTATTGGAGGCCGTCGTGCTCTGTAATTAAAACCGAACCAATCATCCCGACGCAGTCGCCAGAGACCGCGTCGTTTTTGCTAATATCCACAAGGTCCTGTGGACGAAGTGTGTTGTCGCCCATAAAGTAGCTGTCGAGGTGGAGGGGGTGGTTGTCGTCTGGCCCTGCGCCAGCTTCGCGGACAAGGCGTTCGCGGGCCGCGAGGAGCTCTTCGGCGCCGGCTTTGGCGTCGTATGGTTTTTTGAGGAGCTGATGCTTCTGTCTCAGTTGCAATGTTTCGGCGATGCCGGATAGGGCAGCGGTGCGAGCTTCGTATTGGCGAGCGATGTCGGCGTTGGGGTAGGTCTTGATGATTAGCGCGCTGCGTGCGCCTTGGTCTAATAGCCGGCGAATACCCCGGCCTTCGTAACTTATCCCCACTTTAACCACACCTGGGGCAAAGTGTGCCAGGTACAGAATGTGCGGCTGCGCGTTGCGTGCCTGCTGTTGTTCGGAGACGCTGGCGGCGTTGTAGAAGGCGGGGTTGAAGCCGGTCTTTTGCTGACAGTGGCGGCACTGCTCGTACTGTTCGGGTAGGTCGGCTGCATCGGGGCAGGGGAAGCTTTCGCCAGACGCGAGGTCGTGCCAGCCGCCGCAGTAGCGGGTGGAATTGTCGAATGATAGCGTAAATGATTTGCCGCGCGGCTCGAAATGCACGAATGTGTCATCGTCTTCGCGCAGTAGGCTCAACTGCGGCTGATGGTCCGGGCCATAGCCGTAGTGAACGAATAGGTAGTTTCCCTCGGGTAGTTTTGTCACAAAAGATATTATACGAATTTATTTGCTGACGTTGAAGCGGAACTCGACGATATCGTCGGGCTGCATGACGTACTCTTTGCCTTCGGTGCGCATCTTGCCCGCGGCCTTGGCGGCTGATTCAGTGCCAGCGGCAATGAGGTCGGCGTAGCTGACAATCTGGGCGGCGATGAAGCCACGCTCGAAGTCGCCATGGATAACGCCTGCGGCCTGCGGAGCGGTTGCGCCCTTAGGGATGGTCCAGGCGCGAACTTCTTGCTCGCCAGCTGTCAGGTAGCTTTGGAGTCCAAGCGTGTCGTAAGCGGCGTGGATCAGCTGGAGTAGGCCGGACTCAGTCTGGCCGTATGTCTCAAGGAGTTCTTTTGCGTCGGCTGCGTCGAGTGACTGGAGCTCGTGCTCCAGCTGGGCGTTCACGAACAGTGCTTGCGATGGTGCGACTAGTTCGGCGAGCTGTTTCTTGCGCTCGTCATTGCTTAGGTCGGCTTCGTCGACGTTAAAGACGTAGATGAATGGTTTGGCCGTCAGGAGGTGTAAGTCCTTGAGGTGCTCGGCGTTTACGTCGGTTGTGCTGATAAGCTTGCCTTCGTTGAGGTAGGTGAGAGCTTTCTCGAGCTCAGCTACAACTGGGCGCATCTTGGCGTCAGACTTTGCTTGTTTGCTGACGGAACCGATGCGCTTTTCGACGGTTTGAATGTCGGCTAGGATGAGCTCGGTGTTGATAATCTCGATATCGTCCTTGGGTTCGACACGGTTGGCGACGTGGAGGATGTCGTCGTTGTGGAAGGCGCGGACAACTTGGGCAATTGCGTTGCACTCGCGGATGTTAGCCAAGAATTGGTTGCCAAGACCTTCGCCCTTGCTGGCACCGGCGACGAGGCCAGCGATGTCGACGAAGGTAACAGTAGCGGGAACAATTTTTTTACTCGAATATAGTTCGGCCAATTTGTCGAGGCGCTCATCTGGTACGGGCACGATGCCGGTGTTCGGCTCGATTGTTGCAAAAGGATAGTTGGCGGCCAGAATCTGGCTGTTGGTCAGCGCGTTGAACAGTGTTGATTTGCCGACATTTGGGAGGCCGACGATACCGATGGATAGACTCATGCAATCTATTTTAACAGAGGTAGGGTTAGTTTGCTATGATGGAATCATGATTCAAACCACAGACAATGTACTCTCGACTGACCAAACGCCGTGGCGATTATTTGATGCTGGCAAAGATAAGGAGTGGTGTGTCCTGTGGTTGCAAGGGTTTCATAGCAATATCCAAGGGCATACCGAAGGAGTAGCGCGTATGGCCGAGGCGACCCAGACGTCGTTTGCCATGCTTGATTACGCCGGGCACGGAGAGCATCCGATGCCTTTGGACGACGCCAGCCGGGCCAAGCAATTTCAAGAAGTCATCGAGGTTTATGACCGACTCCGAGAGATGGGATATCAGAATATTATTGCCATTGGCGGCAGCTTTGGGGGCTACATGGCCGCACTATTAGCAGGGGAACGGCCGCTGGCCGGGCTCGTGCTGCGCGCGCCAGCTAACTATCCTGACGAGGAGTTCCAGCTTGCCTATAGTGACACGTCCGCTGCGCGTGGTGATAAGGCTCACTACCTGTACCGTCAAAGCATCGGCCAGAGCTACACTAATCGCGCCGTCGAGGCGGTGCGGCAATTTAGTGGTGCGACGTATGTTATTGAACACCAGATGGATGAAGTTATTAACCCCTCCATCCCACGATCCTATTTTGGGGCTGCTCAACAGGGGAATTATCTGGTCATACCTGGTCTTAAGCACTCACCAAAGCTCATGCCTGACCCACGGCCATACTTTGCGCTGATTGAGTCCTGGCTGGTAACAATTGTGAAGGCAATTCAGCAGAACAAAAAGTTAGAACAGTAGCTTGCGTACGCGAGGGTATTTGGTTATGCTTAAGGTTAAGAAATTGTGAAGTAGAAAAGATGCCAAAAGTACCACAACCGAAGGCTCCGTTCAAAGGGAAAAAGAAGATCATAACCATTGCAGGTGTGGTCCTATTGATCCTGGTGGCAGCTGGGGCTGGCGTTTTTCTTCGTTGGCAGCAAAACCAAAGCCCAACCGACAAGAACGGCAATAGCGATGGTAATAGTCAAACTTCTAATGGTGAGACGGACGGCCTCGCTCAGAACCCGCTCCCCGACAGCGTTAAAGACGCTCAAGACTTGGCCAGTACTGGTAACGTAGAAGAGTCAAACAAGCAACTTGGCGTTAGTATCGCCAACACGACCAATAACGACGAGAAGTACGAGCTGTACTTGCAGCAGGCTATTAACAACGAGAATTCACAAAAGTGGGACGATGCTATCGCATCCTACAAGAGCGCCGAAGCAATCAAGAAGACTTCAACCGTATATATCGGCCTGGGCCGCGCATACGAGGGTAAGGGCGACAAGTCTGCCGCACTGAGTGCCTACAAGACAGCTCTACCACTCCTGGACACAACTGACCCAATGTATAACTTCGACAAGAAGCAACTTGAAGACAAGATCAAGGCACTAGGTGGCTAGATGAAAAAATTCCTTTTGGTCGTTGTGCTGGCAGTTTCGTTCCTGATAGGTTACGCAGGTTCTGCCGACGCGTGGCCGGTTTACGGTCGCAATGAGCACTATGGCTACTTTGATAACGACTACGACAACTGGGGTGATAGCGTGTTGGCCAGTGGTATTCCAACTAGCGTCAACACTGCGACTGAGTTCATCAACTTCATTAAGGGCAAACTTGCCAGCGGCCCAAACACCTGGAACGGCGTGAGCGCCGCATTTATCATCCAAACGATGATTGGCAGCGCGCGTAATAACCCACCGACGGCAGCGCAAATTGCAGAGTGGGAATCGCGTGTTAGATACGCCGAGTCTAGGGGATGGGTGAGTTGGAATCGCACAATTAGCTACCGTCTTAACAGTTACTACCAGGGTGTATCGCCTGGCGCCAACCCAATTGACGATGCGTTCTACGACCCAGGGGTGACCAAGAGCGACACGGCCATCGTGTTTACGAACGGTACGAGCAATGTCTATGAAATCCGCCACGCCTGTGCCAACCCTGTCGGTGTGATTTCGCCACTTCCGGACCCACCGCAGTATACGATTACCGGGCGCACAACAGTCAGCGACGCCACGGTCATTCCGGGTCAGACAATTACGTTCCGGCATTATGTTCGCAACGCCGGGCCTGATAGCACATCGCCAACACCAATCTGGTGGGTTGCAGAACGCACCCAGCCAACTCCGCTGGCAACGGTTGGTGGCGCAGCAAGTTCTGGCACGTACAGTGCCGGTCAAGAGAAGAACGTCTTTAACCACAACGTTACAATTCCTAATAACACTCTGCCTAATACGCAGTTCTGCGAACGGGTGGGATGGGATCCGACGAATGGGTCAGGAGGTAGCGATGGCCGCGGCACGGCGGCCTGTGCGACCGTAATTGCAGACTTTGAGCTGACGCCGTCAGTAACGGCCAGTACGACCGCGGCGCAGCAGAATGATAGTATCTCGTTCACTTATAGAGTCACAAACCCTGGGCCAACGCCTTCAACCGCGGCAACATGTAAGGCTATCGCCACAACGCCTGGCCCTGGCTACACGCCATTGCCACAGCAAGACGTTGACCGTAACCCGGCTAGTAGTCACAACTTGGGATGTCCGGCCAACTTCTTGATGGGCACGACGACGCTCAATGCCGAGACTGTGGATGTGGGTAACCTTGCACCTGGTTCGCGAATTTGCCGTTCACTTGTTGTAAACCCACGTAACGAGGGCGGTGGTCCGCGCTCAAGCGCAGAAGCTTGTGTTGTTATCGCCAAGACACCATATGTTCACTTCCAGGGCAACGATGTCTGGGCTGGTGGTGGTTTCCCGGCAGTAACGCCTGCATGTAATACCGCCTCAAAGATCACGACAAGCGCGCACGAACTCCGCGACGGATCAGTTGCTGGTGGTTCGGTAGAATATGCGGCCTTCGCGCTGGGTAGAATCTTGAACTTTGGTTCTGCCAGTCAGGCAATTGCCAACCCGGCTGCTGCGCAAGGCAAGCTGCTGACATTCACAAACGTCAACAACGCCGCGCTTGGTAACTACGCAGCATCACAGCACTGTATTGAAGACTACATTAGTACATATAGCGGCACGCCAATCTCGGGCCTCGGCAACCCCGTCGACGTCAACCGAGCCAGTGGTACATGGCAACTTAATGGTCCGCTGACATTCCACGGCAACGTGCCTAACGGCTCCAAGCAAGTCTACCTGGTCAACGGTGACGTCACTATCGATGGCAATATCCGTTACACCAACACATACGGTAATGCAGGGGAAATACCTTCACTGGTCATCATTGCAACAGGCAACATCTACGTTCGCGATAACGTCGACGACGTTGCTGGCCTGTTTGTCACACGCGGCACATTCAATACATGTAGCAACGCGCCTGGAGGCAACCTGAGCGTGAGCGGCACCTGCAACAAGCAGCTGACTGTAAACGGTGCGGTGATCGCCGGCACACTGACACTGCTTCGAACCTATGGCGCCGATGGCAACAACGACAACGACCGCAAACGACCTGCTGAGATCTTTAACTTCAACGCAGAAATGTATCTTCAGAACGCGCTCAACGGTAGCAGCTCAAGCACGCTCCGAACTGTAGACGAAAAAGATTTGCCTCCTCGTTACTAAGGGTAGCGGGGTAGGGCAAATCGTCGCGAAATGCCTATACGGCAACATGCTTATGCTATATAATCGGAGGCAGTATGAAGCTTTTTAGTTCGGTGGGCGAGTTCTTTGCCTTAGACATAGGAACGACAGCAGTTCGCGTTGTCCAGCTCAAACAGAGCGGGGACGCTTGGAACCTCGTAAAATACGGCGCTGCGCCGGTCGACATTAAAGTCGCCAGCAGTGACGCACCCGAGGATCAAAAGCGCTTGGGCGACGTTATTACCAACTTAATTACGCAGACCGGCATCGCCGAGCGCAACGTGGTCGTGGGGATTCCTTCGAGCAAGATGTTCGCGACGGTTGTCGACCTGCCGGACCTGCCTCAGCAGGAACTCACAAGTACTATTAAGTATCAGGCCGAGCAGTTCATCCCTATGAGCATCGACGAAGCCAAGATTGACTGGGCCGTGCTCGGGAAGTCACTTCGCGATCCACAGAAGAATGAAGTCCTGCTAGCAAGTGTCGCCAACAAGTTTAGCGAAGCCCGCCTGGAGCTCGTCGAGAGCGTTGGCCTCAACGTTATCGCCCTCGAGCCAGACTCATTGGCATTGGTGCGCGCACTTGTTCCGCCAAACAACCAGGATGCTATGATGATCATCGACTTCGGTGACTTCAGTACCGACCTGATTGCCGTCCTCGGTGGTTCGCCACGATTGATCCGTTCGATCCCTGTTGGTCTCCAAACGCTCATTAAGGCGGCAACGCAAAACCTCAACATCGACGTTAACCAAGCCAATCAATTTATCATGAAGTTTGGTCTGCACCCTGACCGCCTCGAGGGTCAAATTCTCAAGTCGCTCGACGCAACACTCGACCAGTTCATCGTTGAAATCAACAAGTCTGTTAAGTTCTTCCAATCACGCTACCCGAACGTTCAGCTTCGCTACTTGATGCTGAGCGGCTACACGCTGTCTGTTCCAGCCTTTGGCGAATACATCGCCGGCAAGACTGGCATTCAGACCGTTGCCGGTAACGCGTGGGGGAATGTACGATACAGCCCGAACCTGCGTGACAACCTTATGCAGATCGCACCACAGTTTGGTGTGGCGGTCGGCTTAGCGGAGCGACACCTATGATTCAGCTGAACCTCCTCCCAGACATCAAGAAGGAATACATCAACGCCCAGAAGACTCGCGCGTTGGTTATGAGCTCATCCATCCTTGTCACTATCGTGGCGGTTGGCTTGGCTATCTTGATGTTTGTATACGTCACATTCTTGCAGCAGCTCCAGATTACGCTGGCAACAAATGACATCAAGGACAAAGAGAGGCAAGTTAACAGCGTCCAGGACCTCAGCAAGTACCTGACAGTCCAGAACCAGCTGGCTGCACTGCCTGAGCTGCACGCTAACAAGGGTGTTTACTCGCGACTGCTGTCGTTCCTGCCTGTGCTGAACCCAAATGCGCCTAGTAACATCACGCTGACCAAGCTTCAGCTGGTTGCGCTAGACAAGCAGGTTAACTTTACTGGTAGTACTGCATCGTTCGAGAGCCTCAACGTCTTCGTAGACACACTCCGCAACGCAGAAGTCAGCTACAAAGACA
>DATEFF010000002.1:0-10030 GCA_035280785.1 Saccharimonadales bacterium (SeqCode) | reverse complement strand
CTTTGAGCCGCGGAAACCGCAAGCGCCAGCGCTTGATGCGCTCAGAACGTTACCTTTTTTGTCACTGAAAGTAACAATAGTGTTGTTGAAGGTAGCTTGTACGTGCAGTTGACCTGCTGGTACTGATCGCTTGACCTTCTTCTTTGCTGCTGATTTAGTTTCTGCCATATGTCATTATCCCCTAGGTCTTTGAAGCGACTTTCTTCTTAGTGCCACCAACAGTCACCTTCTTACCACGGCGAGTGCGCGCGTTGGTGCGAGTGCGTTGACCGCGTGAAGGCAAGCTAGCTTTGTGGCGCAGGCCGCGGTAGCTGTTGATTTCCTTCAAGCGCTTAATGTTAGCAGCGACGACACGCTGAAGTTCACCTTCGACGGTGTAGTTCGCGTTGATTTCGTCACGGATTTTAGTCAGTTCAGCCTCGGTCAGATCTTTGACGCGAGTGGTTGGGTCAACCTTAGTTGCTTCCAAAATTCGCTTAGCGTAAGCTGGGCCGATGCCGTATACGTACGTCAGCGAGATCTGGACTTGCTTTTCAGTTGGAACTGTTACTCCTGCAATACGAGCCATATCTAACCCTGCCTCTGCTTATGCTTAGGTTTCTTCTTGTTGATGACGTACAGTCGACCCTTGCGTCGCACGAGCTGGTCATCAGGACTGATTTTCTTTACGCTTGGTTTAACCTTCACGCAGCCTTCTCCCGATTTAATGGTTGGTCCTTAAGGCGGAAAATGATTCTTCCCTTCGTTAGGTCGTAAGGGGTCAACTCAACTTCCACCATGTCGCCTGGCACAAGTCGGATGTAATGCTTTCGCATCTTACCCGAAATGATAGCCAGAATTATATGGCCGTTTTCTAACTCCACTTTAAATTTGGCGCCGGGAAGGGCCTCCACGACACGCCCAGTGAGTTTGATTACTTCTTTATTGCTGGCCATAAGTTACAAGTGTAGATTATACCTGTAAAACAGATGCTTGTAAAGCACGTTTTAAGAGAAACCGGGCATTCGTTCACCAAATGCCTTAATGACGTTTCTATTGTAGCGTAGCGCCTATGTATGTCAAGTCTCAAGGCCTCTACGGGGCTTACAAGCGCTTCTAGCAGATCCGCACGGGATCCTAGGCAGTCAAGGTCAGATTTTAATAATCTTGGTCGTACGTGACCATGAGAGCGCGAGAGTTGATTTGGCGCAAAGTTTCGAGTGTTACAGAAACAACGATCAAAAGTCCTGTACCGCCGATGGCGAGACTTTGAGCCTGGACGCCAAACTGAGCGAGGATGTATTCGGTTACGAACGGTAGGATGGCGATGATGCCCAGTGCGAGCGACCCAAAGAGTGTCAGGCGGGTCACGATGGTCCGCAGGTACTTCTCTGTCGTTTGGCCTGGGCGGATGTTGGCAATGAACCCACCTTGCTTTTGTAGGTTCTCTGCGATCTCGTTGCTGTTAAAGACGATGCTGGTGTAGAAGTACGTAAATCCAACGACAAGCAAGAAGTACATGCCCGGGTAGATGAGCGTTGTCCAGTCGGCGCTGAGCCATGTTGTCATGTCGGGAGTCTTGAACCATGTGCTGAGGTTGATGCCAACTTGAGCCCACGCTGGGTCTGGTGAGCCCTTTAGGAGTTGCCCAATAAACGCTGGGAGTGCCAGGAAGGCTACTGCGAAGATCACAGGAATCACGCCGGCGGTAATAAGCTTGACTGGCAGAATGCTTGTGACGCCACCGTATGCTCGGTTGCCCTGTACACGCTTGGCGTAGTTGATGTTGATGATGCGCTGGGCTTCGTTAATCTTCACAATGACATATAGCGTAATAAGTGACGCTATACCTATGACGCTGACGACCGCCAGCGCGAACCAGTTAATCGGCAAGGTAAACCAGTTAAAGACGTGCAGCATCTCGGCTTCTGATGCAGTACTGAAGAGCGAGCTGCCAATAGTGCCAAACATGCTAGGGAGGCCGGCGATAATACCAGCAAAGATCAACAGCGACATGCCGTTACCGACACCTTGTTCGGTCATCAACTCACCCAACCACATCAGTAGCATTGAGCCTGCGGCCATTGCAGTAATCATGGTGACCCACTGGAGCGGATCGGTACTGGCGACGATGTCGACGCCTGTGTTACCGGCCAGGACTGTCTGGCGAAGGATGAAAATGAATGCGATAGATTGCAGAATTGCCAGAGGTAGCGTAATCAAACGAGTCCACTGCTGAATCTTGCGTCGGCCAGACTCGCCGTCCTTGTGAAGCTCCTCGAGTTTTGGGATAGCTTTTGTAAGCAGCTGTGTAATAACAGAGGCCGTAATGTATGGCGATAGACCAACAAGTACGATTGAAAGGCTCGCAAGTGCGCCACCTGACAACAAGTTAATGAAGCCACCGAGGTCGCTACTGCGAAGAAGGTTGTCGAGTACTGCCTTGAGTTCGGTTGGTTGAGCCAAAGGGACTGGAACGTGTGCTAAGAATCGATAGGCAACGATAAGTCCGAGTACGATTAATAGTCGCTTTTGCATGTCGCGACTTTTGAGCGATTTGAATATGTTTTTCCAATTCACGGTGTTGGGGCCCCTAAGGTCATTAGTACTCATATAAAGATACCATATTTTGGACTGGTTGTGGTAGCTTCGGCGCCAGGGCGCGGGCGGTTCGTTCGCCGCACGCCCTGGTTCTGTTATTTGCTCAGCCTCACGAGGTGCCGGAGGATCTGCCGTGTGTCTTCCGCGTTTTCGCCGTTGAACTGGAACGAACTGGGCAGGCCGCTCCAGATACGGTCATCACAGACGACGGTTTCGGCCAGGTCCAGCAGTGGGCCGCCCTGAGCGCTGATTGCGGCGGGCAGTGTCGCTCCCGCCCCTTTGAGCTTGCGCAGTATGCCGCTGACATCGGCGCAGCGTTGAACGGTGAGATTGTTCCATTGTCCTGCCATTTCTACCTCCATGGCTCGCAGGGTGTATGTATCATATACACTTGAGCGGAACTTGGGAACCCCCTGGAGCGTGCAGGAAATGCCATACACGCTCCACCACCGAGTAGCTGCCAGAGCCCCTCCTAGTTGAAGCCACGGCAGTTGTTGAGCGCTGAGAGCAGTCGGTTCCGCAGCGTTTCGCGCGACATGCTGTTGACCGTCGCGGGCACTCGCCGCCAGAGACGTTCGTTGTCGTGGACGGCCTGTGCTTGGTTGAGCATTTCCACCGTACCCGACATAACCGGGCCGCCGATGTCGACGCCGACTCGCACGAGTTGCGTGAGCGTGTCTTCGACCACCCAGACTGCTCCGGACGGCGGTTTCTTTAACCATTCAGGATGTGTCATGTCCCCTCCCGCTCTGATGGCGTGTTCGTATAATACCAAAAGAAGCCGCGTGGTGCGGCTTCTTGTTTGGGATGAAGGGTTTATTCTTCTTCGGTTTGGCTCTTCTTGCGCTGACTTGGTGGCAGAGTTGGGACGTCAGTCTTTGCGAAGCTAC
This sequence comes from Saccharimonadales bacterium (SeqCode), assembly GCA_035280785.1. Lineage (GTDB taxonomy): Bacteria > Patescibacteriota > Saccharimonadia > Saccharimonadales > EFPC-124 > DATEFF01. Next base: position 6,560 of record DATEFF010000002.1, on the reverse strand, counting down.
CGCCAGCCTTGGCAATAACTTCCTGAGCACCCTTACTTGCAGCCTGGACCTTAACGTCTACCTTGCCGGTGAGTTCACCACGAGTGATGACCTTAACGGTGTGGTAAGGGGTTGTGATCAAGCCTGCTTCGGCCAAAGTCTTGTTGTCGGCAGTCTTGCCGGCAAGTGCTTCCAGCTGGTCGGTGTATACAACCTGAGCTGGAACGCGAAGGCTCTTGAAGCCGCGCTTCTTAGGAATGCGGCGAACCAGTGGACCCTGACCACCCATGAAGGTGGCGCGAATCTTCTTACCGGTGCGAGCCTTCTGACCCTTGGTACCACGGCCGGCGGTTTTACCCTGACCAGCTGAGATACCGCGACCAACGCGCTTCTTGTCTTTGTTCGAGCTTGTTTCGAGTTCGTTAAACTTCATACTACTTTTCCTCCTTGGCTGGAGCTTCCTTTACAGGAGCAGCCTTGCGCTTTGGAGCGTGCAGCCAGTTCTCTTCGGCAACGAGTTGTCGCAGAGCTTCGATGGTTGCGTAGGCGTTGTTGACCTTGTTGGTTGAGCCAAGTGATTTGCTCAGCAGGTTGTGGATGCCGGTCAAACCAATGATGCTGCGAACAACACCACCAGCGATAACACCGGTACCAGGAGCAGCTGGCTTCAGCATAACGCGTGCACCACTGACCTTAACCTCTACGTCGTGAGGGATAGTCTCGCGAGTAACAGGGATAACAACCAAGTTCTTCTTGGCAACTTCGGTAGCCTTAGCAACGGCTGACTGAACGTCTGCACCCTTGCTAACACCGATACCAACACGGTTCTTGTGGTCACCAACAGCGACAAGTGCCTTGAAGCGGAAGCGGCGACCGCCCTTTACAACGCGGGCAACGCGGTCGATGTTGATAACGTACTCTTCGAAGATTTTCTCTTCGCGAGGAGCCTGCATACGGTCGTTGCGGCGTGGACCACGACGGTCTTGACCCTGGCGAGGCTGAGATTGCTGTGTTTTGACGTCGGCCATACTAGAACTCCAATCCTTCCTTACGTGCAGCGTCGGCGAGTGACTTCAGGCGACCAGCGTACTGGCGACCGTTGCGGTCAAACACGACAGTCTTGATGCCGGCCTTCTTTGCCTTCTTGGCAATGTCGGCGCCGACCCAAGCAGCTTTGTCGCTCTTGCTGCCGGTTGCAGCAGCTTGCTTTTCGCTGGTGCTGCTGACCAAAGTCTTCTGTGCTGAATCGTCAATGATTTGTGCACTGACGTGCAGGTTGCTGATGTAGACGCTCAGGCGAGGACGCTCAGTTGTGCCGTTTACACGAGCACGAATGCGCATCTTGCGAAGCATCTGGTTTGCAAGTTTCTTTGCTACGCTTTTCATACTACTTAGCTCCTGTCTTTCCGGCCTTGCGCAGGATGACTTCGTCAACGTACTTGATGCCCTTGCCCTTGTAAGGCTCAGGCTTCTTGAACGCGCGGATCTCAGCGGCTACTTGGCCAACTTTCTGCTTGTCGATGCCGCTGACGGTGATGAGGTTCTTCTCAACGGCCAGGCTTACACCTTCCATAGCTTTGTATTCAATTGGGTGTGAGAAACCAAGGCTCATGTTGAGCGCCTGGCCGCCACCGCTCACGCGGAAGCCAACACCGTTAACCTCGAGCTTCTTTTCGAAGCCCTTAGTAACGCCAGTGACGAGGTTCTGGATAAGCGCGCGCATCAGACCGTGCTGGGCGCGTGCAATCTTCTCGTCAGACTTGCGGGTAACTGTTAGTACGTCGCCGTCAATGGTGACGTCAACGTGTGGCAGTGTGAACTGGGTCAGTGTACCCTTAGGCCCTGTGACGCTAATTTGATCAGCGTCGACCGTGATTGTCACACCTGCCGGAATTTGGATAGGTAGTTTTCCGATTCGACTCATAGTTTATATTCCTTCTAGTAAACCTTTAGGATTAGCTCGCCACCCAGACGTGCCTTGTAGGCTGCCTGGCCGGTCATGACACCTTGGCTGGTCGAAACCAGTACAGTACCACGGCCGTTCTTGATGCGAGGGATTTCGTTGGCGCGAGCGTAAACGCGTCGGCCTGGGCTGCTCAAGCGCTTGATCTCAGTAATAACTGAGTTAGTGCCTGGCTTGTTGATTGTGATCGTCAGAGTTGCCTGTGGCTTGGTTGGCTCGACTTTGACGTCGGCCAAGTAGCCGGCCTTCACCAGTTCGCGTGCGATGGTTTCTTTGATCTTACTGCTAGGCAGTGTGACTTCAGACTTGCCAACGTTGGCAGCGTTACGGATGCGGGTCAGCATATCTGCGATAGGGTCGGTTGATAACATGCTCATGATGTTTCCTTTCTACCAGCTGGCCTTGGTTACACCAGGGATTTCTCCCTTGCTTGCTTTTTCGCGGAACTCGATACGGCTGAGGCCGAAGGTGCGCATGTAAGCGCGTGGGCGGCCACTCAGTGGTGAGCGGTTCTTGTGGCGAGTTGGGCTGGAGTTCTTTGGCAATTTAGCCAGGCCTTCCAGGTCACCAGCTGCCTTCAGCTCGGCACGCTTTGCGGCGTACTTCTTGATCATTGCGTCGCGCTTTTTGTCGCGAGCGATAACTGATTTCTTAGCCATTAACGCTTCTCCTCTTTCTCAAATGGCATGCCGTATGCACGTAGAAGTGCTTCAGCGTGAGCCTTATCTTCGGTCTTGATTACAAAGTTGATCTGAAGTCCGTGGAGCAACTGGGTGTCTTCGAAGTTCAGTTCAGGGAAGATAGATTGCTCGTTAATACCAAGTGAGTAGTTGCCTGCCTTGTCAAAGCCTTTGGTAGGTACGCCGTGGAAGTCACGAACGCGAGGCAGTGAGACGTTAACGAGGCGGTCAAGGAACTCGTACATGTTCTTGCCGCGGAGAGTGACGCCAACACCGATGCGGTTCATGCCGGCGCGAATCTTGAAGGTCGCAATTGACTTCTTAGCCATGCGATCAACAGGCTGCTGACCAGTAATCTTGCGGAGGGTGTTAACAACTACTTCGTGGTAGTGCTTGTCGTCCTTGTGCTTACCAATGCCGACATTCAGAGTAATCTTCTCCAGCTTTGGCACACGGTGAGGGTTGTCGAGCTCGAGCTCTTTTTGGAGTTTAGCAACCAGCTCCTCTGTGTAGAGGCGCTTCAGACGTGGAACAGTAGTTGTGGTCTGGGCTGTTTTAGTAGCCATTACTTAATCTCCTTGTTGTTGGCGGCCTTGGCAACACGTACCTTGGCGCCGTCCTTCTTAACCATGTAGCCTACGCGGGTAGTCTTAGCTTCGTTTGCTGGGCTGACCAGGGCAACCTTGCTAATGTCGATTGGCTTCTGAATCTCTTTGGTGCCACCTTGTGGGTTCAGCTGAGATGGCTTGATGTGTCGCTTAATCTTGCCGATGCCCTCGATGGTGACAGCTTGCTTGGTTGGGTGTACTGCAAGCACCTTACCGGTTTGACCCTTGAGGGCGCCAGTGGTGATGCGCACCATGTCGTTCTTCTTGATCTTCATAGTAACTGGTCGGTTTGCTTTCATATTAGAGTACCTCCGGTGCAAGCGAGATGATCTTCATGTATCCGTGGTCGCGAAGCTCGCGAGGTACTGGGCCGAATACGCGGGTTGCCTTTGGCTGCTTGTCGTCGCCAATGATAACTGCTGCGTTTTCGTCGAAGCGGATAGTTGAACCATCTTTGCGCTTGATTGGGTTGGTTGTGCGGACAATAACTGCCTTTACAACGCTTTTCTTCTTGACGTTACCCGATGGGTTAGCGTCCTTCACGCTAGCGACAATGATGTCACCAACGCGGGCGTAGCGACGCTTGGTGCCGCCGAGTACTCGAATACACAGAATACTCTTGGCGCCACTGTTGTCGGCTACTTTGAGACGTGATTCCTGCTGAATCATTACTTCGTCTCCTCAACTTCCTCTACAGTCTCAACCTTTGCAGGCTTGGTAACTGCTTCGGTGTCGTCCTTCAGCTCGACGTTTGCGTGACCGGTTTCGATAACGCGTGCAAGACGGAATGTCTTGTTCTTGCTGATTGGGCGAGTCTCTACGATCTCTACTTTGTCGCCAACGTGAGCTTCATTGTTCTCATCGTGTGCGGCAAAGCGCTTGGTTACGGTGTATTGCTTGCCGTAGACCGGGTGTGTTACGCGGCGAGCCACTGCAACCACGATGGTCTTACTTTGAACATCTGATGCAACGGTGCCGACGAGTTTACGAGCCATATTTAGGCCTCCTCTTTCTCGGCCGCGTCTTCTTCCTGGCCATTGAGCAAAGTCAATGCCACGGCAATTTCGCGACGTGTCTTCTTAATTGCGTGCGGATTGGCTAGTTCACCAGCTGCGCGTGCGCGCTTCTGCTCTACCATCTGAGCGCGGAGCTCAGTAATACGGTTTTGCAGATCATCTTGTGAAAGCTTCAGCAGGTCTTTGATTACCTTAGACATGGCTTAGGCCTCCTCTCGACGGATGAACTTAGTCTTTACAGGTAGTTTGTGTGCAGCCAGGCGCATTGCTTCGCGTGCGATGTCCTCTGGAACACCCTTCATTTCGAACATGACGGTGCCAGTTTTGACTTTAGCGACGAAGAATTCTGGGTTGCCCTTACCGCTACCCATCTTTACGTCTTGTGGCTTGCGGGTAACTGGTGTGTGAGGGAAAATGCGGATCCAGATCTTACCGCCACGCTTGATGTAGCGGGTCATAGCCTGACGAGCAGACTCGATTTGGCGAGAGGTAATACGCTCGTTGCCAACACTCTGAAGTGCGTAGTCACCAAAGGCGATGTAGTTGCTACGAGTAGCGACGCCATCGTTCTTGCCTTTGCGGACTTTGCGGAACTTGGTTTTCTTTGGTAGTAACATATGCGTGATTCCTCTTAGGCGTTAGTTTCGCCCTTGTAGATCCAAACCTTAACACCGACGATACCAGCGCCAGGCAACTGTGCAGTAGCCAGGTGGAAGTCGATGTCAGCGCGAAGGGTGTGCAGAGGTACTGAACCCTGGATTTCCTTCTCGCGTCGGCTCATTTCCGCACCATTCAGTCGACCGGCTACCTCGATACGAATACCTCGGGCACCTGCATTCATGGTGTTTTGCGCGCTCATTTTGACAGCGCGGCGGAAGTTAATACGGCGCTCAAGCTGGCGAGCGATGTTCTCGGCAACCAACTTGGCACTCATCTCAGGACGCTTGATCTCTTCGATGTTGATACGAACCTGGCGGTCCATGATCTTCTCGATGTCAGCTTTCAGCTCTTGTGCACCTGCACCACCGCGACCGATAACAACACCGGCCTTAGCAGTCCAGATAGTTACGGTTACGAGGTTTGGTGCGCGCTCGATGTCAGTCTTGGCAATTGTAGCGCGAGTTGCGAACTTCTTTTCGATCAGTTCGCGAACCTTCAAGTCTTGGTGTAGGAATGTTGCGTAGTCTCGCTTGTTAGCGAACCACTTCGAACGCCAGTCTTTGTTGACCTGAAGACGAAAGCTAATTGGGTTTACTTTTTGGCCCATCTTACGCCTCCTCCTTCTCGGCCTTCTTGGCGGCCGGCTTAGCTTCGGTTGCAGTCTTCTTAGGCTTCTCGGCGCCGGTCAGAACAACCTTGATGTGGCTGGTCTTCTTTTGGTAAGGGAGGGCGCGTCCCTGTGCGGCTGGGCGGAATCGCTTGATACGAGCACCGGCAGTGACAGTCAGGTGTTCGATAATCAGGCTCTTTTCGTCAGCCTTGTGGTTTGCGACAGCGTTAGCCTTTGCACTGGCAATTGCCTTCTGCACTGGCTTAGCTGCGCGCTTTGGGGTGTGCTCGAGAATAACGAGCGCGTCGGCGACGGTTCGGCCGCGAACAAGACTAGCAACCAGGCTAACCTTGCGTGGGCTCATGCGTACGCCTTTAGCGAGGGCGGTAACTTGCATTACTTCTTACCCCCGTGGGTGCGGAACTTGCGGGTTGGAGCAAACTCACCGAGCTTGTGACCAACCATGTTCTCGCTAACGAATACTGGCACGTGTACACGACCGTTGTGAACAGCGATAGTGCGGCCAACCATCTCTGGGAAGATAGTGCTGGCGCGTGCCCAAGTCTTGATGACGGTTCGGTCGTTAGAACCCAAAGCCATTACTTTTTTGGCTAGCTTTGGATCAACGAATGGACCTTTCTTAAGTGAACGACTCATAAGCTATTTCCTCTTCGCCTCATGACGACTTTTTACAATCATCTTACTAGTTGCTTTGCGGCGTCGGGTTCGGTAACCAAGTGTCAGCTGACCCCATGGAGTACGAGGAGCCTTACCGGTACCGTGACGTCCACCGTCACCACCACCGTGTGGGTGGTCTGCGGCGTTCATTACGACACCACGGACAGTTGGGCGAATGCCCTTGCGACGGTTGCGACCGGCAGAACCGATCTTGATGTTCTGGTGCTGTTCGTTGCCGACAACACCCAGAGTAGCCATGCATTCGACGCGGAAGCGACGAACTTCGCCTGAAGGCATCTTCACCTGAGCGTAGTCGCCTTCCTTAGCCATCAGCTGAGCCTTTGTGCCCGCGCTGCGGACAGCCTG
>DATEFF010000001.1:0-14725 GCA_035280785.1 Saccharimonadales bacterium (SeqCode) | reverse complement strand
GCCGCCAGCGTTCATTCTGAGCCAGGATCAAACTCTCCATAAAAAGAATGTTTTAAAGAAAAACATTCACTCAAAAAACTGACGTTGATTTGCACTACTAAACTGTTAATGTACTTTCGTCCAACTCCCTAGACACTTTACTGTGTCAAGCAGACTGATATTGATCTTACCTCAACGTGACCTCTACGTCAACACCTTAGCTGGCTAAAAGTGTTACATAAATTGCAACACCAGCATAGCCGAAATGACTCCTAGCAATGCACCTGCTGCTACCTCTGTTATACGATGGCCCATGGCCTGGTGAAATGGCTGCTTAATACCAGCCTTTTTAGCCAATTCAACCATCACAAGGCCTTGCTCACCCACCGCGCGACGTACATTTACTGCGTCATATATAACGATAAGAGAAAGCACTGCCACGGTCGCGAAAAGCGCAGAGGCAGTGCCGTCCTTTACACCAATAACAGTCAGCAAAGAGATCATCAGGGCCGAATGTGAGCTCGGCATGTTGCCTGACTTATAGAACTGAGACAGGTCGCTCAGCGAGCCGGCCTTGTATGCCTCAATGAGATATTTAAGCGTTTGAGCGAGGGCCCACGCAACTAGGGGTGCGACTAGATAGCTAGATAGTTCTATATCCATTGGGTCCTCTGCTCTTATGCTTCCTATTGTAGCCTATTTTACTCTTCCGCGCCCGCTTCGAGTTCTTCGCCGAGCTCCTCGGCTACTGTCTCTTCAGCAACTAAACCTACTGAGGCAACGCCATCTTCGCCGTTAAGGCGCATGATGCGCACACCCTGGGTGGTACGACCAAGGACAGGGACATCCTTGAGGCCGATGCGAATTGCTTGGCCTTTTGTTGAGATAACCAAGATTTCCTTGGCACCTTCAGTCGAAATAGAGTGAACCGACACAAGGTCACCGGTCTTTGTGTTCACCACCGCTGCCTTGATACCGACACCGCCACGCTTGTGAGCTGGGAAGTTGGATACCTTAGTGAGCTTGCCGTAGCCGAACTTGCTCAGAACCAACAGTTGTCGGTCGTCATCAACGAGGTCAGCGCCAACAACAAGGTCGCCTGGTCGGAGGCGGATGCCGCGTACACCGCGAGCAGAGCGGCCCATAGAGCGCGCGTCCTTCTCGCTAAAGCGGATAGCCTGGCCGAATGCGGTTGAGATGATGATCTCATCATCACCGCTGCTGAGGTGGATCCAGCGTAGCTCATCCCCTTCGTCCAGCTTGATAGCAATCAAGCCAGATGTGCGGATGTTGCTGTAGTCAGTAATAGGAGTCTTTTTGACGGTACCGTGGGTCGTAGTCATAAATAGATAACCCTTGCCGTCGTGCCCCTTGTCGATCTTGATCATCGAAGTCACGTGCTCTTCAGGTTGGAGCTGGATCAGGTTGACCACAGCGACACCCTTGGCAGTCAAGCCAGAGGCAGGCACTTCGTGAACCTTAAGGCGGAAGACGCGACCCTTGTTAGTGAACAGCAGCAGCCAGTCATGGGTGCTTGCGGTTACTAGCTTGTCGATAACGTCCTCTTCCTTGGTGGTCATGCCACGCTTACCCTTACCGCCACGGTTCTGGCGGCGGTACTCACTGACGAGTGAACGCTTGATGTAGTTTTCTGTTGTAATGGTTACGACGACCTGCTCATCAGGGATCAACTCTTCATCGCTGAACTTACCGATCTCTTGACCGATAATCTGCGTACGACGGTCATCGGCGTAAGCCTTCTTCATTTCAAGGAGTTCTTCCTTGATAACTGCGAGGATGCGCTTCTCGTCGGCAAGGATAGCTTCGAGCTCAGCAATAAGCTTGCGCAGCTCGGCCAGCTCGTCTTCGATTTTCTTGCGCTCCAAACCGGTCAACGCCCGCAGCTGCATCGCCAAGATGGCGCGAGCTTGGATTTCGCTAAGACCGAACTTCTCCATCAGGTTCTTCTGTGCTTCGTCAGATGACTGGCTAGCGCGAATAACCTTGATCACTTCATCAATATGATCGAGCGCGATCGATAGACCTTCGAGAATGTGTGCGCGATCCTTTGCCTTCTGAAGCTCAAACTGAGTACGGCGACGGACAACGACCTGGCGGTGCTTGAGGTATTCCTTAAGGATTTCTTCCAAGCCAAGAATACGAGGCTGGATACCATCGATAAGCGCCAGCATGTTGTAATGGAAACTCGTCTGTAACTGAGTCATCTTGTAGAGCTGGTTCAGGACCTTCTTAGGGTAGGCGTCCTTCTTGAGCTCAACCACCAGGCGAATCGCGCCACGGGCACTTTCATCACGGAGGTCAGAGATGCCCATGATCTTCTTTTCTTTAACAAGATCAGCGATTCTTTCCACTAACGTTGCTTTATTCACAGCATATGGCATCTCTGTTACGACAATCTGATGTTTGCCACGTGAGGTCTCTTCGATCTCGGCCACGGCGCGTACAACAATACCGCCACGACCTGTCGCATACGCCTGTCGCAGTGAGTCACCGCCGTAAACAATACCACCCGTTGGGAAGTCAGGACCCTTCACATATTTCAGGAGGTGGTCCAGAGTTGTCTCTTCTGGGTTATCGATAAGATGAACAAGCGCGTCAATCAGTTCGCCAAGGTTGTGTGGCGGGATGCTTGTAGCCATACCAACAGCGATACCAATCTGACCATTCAACAGCAGGTTTGGCAGCTTGGCTGGCAATACGACTGGCTCTTTCTCTTCACCATCGTAGTTGTCTCGGAAGTCGACGGTGTCTTTGTCGAGGTCGGCAAGCAGCTCGGCACCAGGCTTCGCCATGCGAGCCTCTGTGTAACGTGCGGCAGCCGGTGGATCTCCGTCCATCGAGCCAAAGTTACCTTGACCGTCCACGAGCATGTAGCGCATAGCCCAATCTTGAGCCAGGCGGACCATCGAGTCATAAATAGCAGAGTCACCGTGCGGGTGGTACTTACCCATCACATCACCGGTGATACGAGCGCTCTTTACGAACTTCGTACCAGGGCGCCAACCGTTTCGCTCCATTGAGTAAAGGATACGGCGGTGAACCGGCTTTAGGCCGTCACGAACATCAGGCAGCGCGCGGTCGATGATGACACTCATGGAGTAACGAAGGAAACTATCCTCCATGACGTTCTCGACAGTTCGCAGCTCAAGTGTCTTAGAGTGCGCCTGCGCTTCTGGCTGCTGTTCTACAATTTCACCTTCAACTGGGGTTTGCTTGTCGTCATCCATGACTAAATGTCCAAATCTTCCGTATTAACAAATTTCGCACGCGACTGGATGAAGTTCTTGCGAAGTTCAACCTCGGTGCCCATCAGTTTGCTGAATATCGCGTCGGCCTTCTCAGCATCTTCAATCTTTACCTGTACCAGCACGCGGTTCTCTGGGTTCATTGTAGTTTCCCAAAGCTGCTCTGCATCCATTTCACCAAGACCCTTGTAGCGCTGTAGCATCGTGATGCCCGCTTGCTTGTTGCGATCCATGGTTGGGTCAACCTTGGTCCCGCGGTCCTTGCGGTCAGCGATCAGCTTGTCGATGATAGCGTCGCGCTCTTCATCGCTGTAAGCATAGTACTTCTTGTTTGGGCCGGTTCGTAGGAGGAACAGCGGCGGCTTGGCCAAGTAGATATGACCACCGTCCACAACCTCGCGCATGTAGCGGAAGAAGAATGTCATCAGCAGCGTACTAATGTGGCTACCGTCAACATCGGCGTCCGTCATGATGATGATGCGGTCGTAGCGGAGCGAACGAACGTCGAACTGCTCGTCGATACCGACGCCGAGCGCCTTGATAAGACTGACAATCTCGTTGTTGGCCAGCATCTTGTCGAGGCGTGCGCGCTCGGTGTTGAGCACCTTACCACGCAGCGGGAGGATCGCCTGAGTCTTGCTATCGCGACCGCTCTTGGCTGAACCACCTGCTGAGTCACCCTCTACAATGTAGAGTTCAGAGTTCTTAGGGTCCTTGCTTGAACAGTCGGCGAGCTTACCTGGCAGGCTGAGGCCGTCCAGCGCACCCTTACGGATAACATTCTCTCGAGCAGCACGGGCAGCCTTGCGGGCACGGGCAGCCAAGGTGGCCTTGCCAATGACTTTTTTAGCCGTTGTAGGGTTCTCGTCCAAGAAGTACGCAAAGTACTCATTCATCACCTGCTCTACATAGCGACGCATCTCTGGGTTACCCAGCTTGTTCTTGGTCTGACCTTCGAACTGTGGATCTGGGAGCTTCACGAGGATAACGGCGGTAAGACCTTCGCGGATGTCTTCACCAGTCAGGTTCTCTTCTTTTTCTTTCAGGAGGCCATTCTTGCGCGCGTATTCATTAATAACGCGCGTCATGGCACTACGGAAACCGATCATGTGCGTACCGCCCTCTGGGTTGAAGACGTTGTTGGCAAATGGCTTTACGATCTCGGCGTAGCTATCGTTGTATTGGATAGCGACTTCGATCATGCAGTCCTCTACCTGGCGTTCGACGTAGAAGATCTCGTCGCTCAGGATGTCCTTGCCAATATTGAGGTGTTTTACGTATGACTTAATACCGCCGTCAAAGAAGAAGGCATAGCGTTCCCCAGTGCGCTCGTCGGAGACAGATGCATAAAGGCCCTTGGTTAGGTACGCCTGGTGGCGCAGGTAGTCGACGACCCATTTGTAATCGAACTCAACCGTTTCCTTAAAGATAGTTGGGTCTGGGTAGAAAGTAATACGAGTACCGCGTGGCATGTCGGTCTTGCCGACCTTCTTGAATGGCACGCTTGTAGCGCCGCGCTCAAATTCGACGCGGTAAAGTTCGCCACCTTGTGAGACTTCGGCGATCAAGCGGGTGCTCAATGCGTTCACAACGCTTGAACCCACACCGTGCAGACCAGACGACACCTTGTAGCCACCGCCGCCGAACTTACCACCGGCGTGGAGGACGGTCAGGACAGTTTCGAGCGTGCTCTTCCCTGTCTTAGGGTGCTTGTCGACTGGAATACCTCGACCATCGTCAGTAACCATTAAGCCACCATCGGCGAGAATCACTATCTCTACCTTGGAGCCAAAACCTGCGATAGCTTCGTCGACACAGTTGTCGGCGATTTCCTTAATAAGATGGTGAACACCATCATAGCCGGTGCTACCGATATACATACCCGGTCGCTTACGTACCGGCTCAAGACCTTCGAGCACCTGAATTTGACTAGCATCATACTCAGCCGCTGACTGTTTTTGTTTAGTCATAGTCCCCTCATCAGAAATAAACTTTTTAGAACTATCTAAGTATACCGTTTAATCTGTGAGCGTTCAACCTATTGAATTGAACATATTTTTTATGCTAAATTTAAGCGTAAGGAGAAAACAAACATGTTCCGTAAGTTAGTTTCCAGCTTGCCGTTCAGCCCGGCGTTAGTTGGACAACTCGGATTCTATGCTCGGAGGTTGAGCAAAGAACAAGCATCTCGCCGTCTTGGCCTTATCTTTACGGTGCTTGCCCTTGTTGTGCAAAGTTTAGCCCTCCTCAGCCCGCCTGAGTCTACTTATGCTGCCTCCCCTACAAATGAATGTAAGTTCAGCAACACCATTACCCAAAACGACCCAAGCTGCCAACCATGCCCTTATAACGAAACTATCTGGATTAATGACTCAAGTTGTAACAAAAACTTGCAGCTTAGTATCGAAGCTATCAACTTAAGTCGAAGTGGCAAGTCGGCCGTTGGTGGCACCATCAACGCTAGTGATCGGATTCAATATACTATTCGGACCACCAATACCGCCGGTGCCCCAACCAGTGCAACCGTAGAAGTACTGATAGCCGACCTCGTTGAGTACGCAAACATGACGGACGCCGGTGGCGGTGTATACGACCAAGCAACTCAAAAGATCAGCTGGGGCAACGTTCTCCTGGCTGGCAAGCAAACAGATACACGTAGTTTTGTTGTCACGATGAAAGAACAGCTGCCGGTTACGCCACAGGCAGTAGACGACCCGCACTCTTACGACTGCATGCTCAGCATCACCTACGGGAACACGCTCAACAACGCTGTCGGCTGCTCGGTTGGCAAGGAACTGGAAGGTGCCATCAAGCAGCTACCAGAGACCGGCCCTGGCGAGAACATTGCATTCGCAACTGTCGCCCTCATGGTCGTCACCTACTTCTACGTTCGCTCACGACAACTTAACCGCGAGATGAAGATAATTCGCCGCGACTTTAACGCAGGATAATCAAAGGATTCCGTATGAGCAAAGAACAAGCTCCAAACCGACCAGAAGGCTACCTAGAAACGCCCCGCGAAAGCCATGAGCGCTCGCATGAGCACGCCGAGCACCATCAACCCAGTCCTGAGCGTCATAGCGAAAAAGAAGCTCATCAGGCCGCCGAGAACGCTCGACACGAACAAAATCGTGAGAAGCGTACGCGCCAGGCGCAGCGGCACAACTCCTCCCACATGGGACGTGAGGATCGCGAAGCTAGCTTTGACCAGACAATGGAACACACCCGCACAGAGCTCCCGCGGGCGCTGCGACCTTTTAGTAGGTTCATTCACAACCCTACCGTTGAAGGATTGAGCGAATTCTTGGGCAAGACAATCTTTAGGCCAAACGCCGTACTCGCTGGAGGCATTACTGCTTTTGTTGCTGTGCTTGGGCTGTACTTCTATGCGAAGTACGCAGGGTTCGCCCTGAAGGGCTCTGAGACTATTATTGCCTTCGGCGTAGGCTGGGTGCTAGGAATGCTCTTTGACTTGTTCAAAGGCATGTTCACCGGCAGGCGCTAACTCTTCTGGTCGTTCCCTACTTTAAGTTGAGCTTCTTCATTGGTGTGGTGCAAATTACCACGAACATCTATAAAGATCTCGTCTACTGATGGCTCTTCTGGAGCAGCAACAGCCTGAGTCTCAGCCTTCTCTTCTTCGACTTCAGGTAGGTCACGGCTAATTTTGAGCGTTGTAGGTTCAACAGCAACCTTGGGTTGTTCTGGGGCTGGCGCAGGAGTCGGAGGCGCAACAGGCTGCGGCGTAGGCTGGACGGGAGCTGGAGGTGGGGCTACGGGCGCAGGGGCTGGCGGAACTGGAGCCGGCTGGGGCACCGGCACAGCGGCAGGCGTTGGTGCTGGAGCGGGTTGCGGAGTCTGCTTCTTTCGCTTTGCAAGCCATTCGTCCAGGAAGGACGAGCCGGTTGACGTCGCTGGCTGCGGTGCGGTCACTTGCGGCGCGGTGGCACCGGGCGCAACAGCGGCACCAGGAGTGGTTGCTCCACCTGCTGGCACAGCAGATCCATTGCCACGCGCTACGTCACCTGCCCTCAGGCGCTTAAAGATCTCCTGCTCTACAGACGCACGAGGACGACCAAACTTCGCAGCAGATAGACGCTTGAGGGCGTCAGCCAGTTGTGGGTTTGATTGACCAAGGGGCGGAATGAGCGACATGCTAAATGGTGCCGAAGGAACATTGTTGACCATAACTGATGCAACCGCCTCAAAGTTAGGGAGCTTCGTCAGATCTTCGGCGTCAAACACTGGGGCAAATTTCTTCACCATTAGCTCTGCATCGGTTGTACCAATGCGACCGCCGATGACCGTACCGACGTTACCGATAATAGCTTCTCGGATCTTGTCGTTCAGCTGCGTCATGAACTGGTTAGCCAAGATGAGGTTAAGGCGGTACTTACGCGCCTCAGACAAGATACCCTCAAACGAGTCGGTGGCAAAGTTCTGGAACTCATCTACGTAGAGGCTAAAGTCCTGTCGCTGATCCTCTGGGACATCAGCTCGGCCCATAGCTGCTGCCTGGAACTTCATGACGAAGATCATACCAAGCAGTTGTGAATTAAGCTCACCTGTCTTACCCTTACTGAGGTTCACCAGAAGGATCTTCTTGTTATCCATAATGTCGCGCAGATTAAAGCCGCTCTTTGTCTGGCCAATGATGTTACGCATCATCTCGTTGCTAAGGAAGGCGCCGAACTTACTCACAAACCAACCCAAGACTTCACTCTTGTGGTAGTCACTTGTCTGAGCCATTTCTTTGTTCCAGAAGTCCAAGACTGTCTGGTCCTTCACATACTTCAGCTTCTCTTTGGCGAAGTCGTTGTCGTTAAACACCTGTGGGATATCGATAAACGATGAACCGTTCGGGTCAGCCATGATGGTTAGTGCGGCGTTGCGGAACCAGTGCTCGTAGCGCGGACCGATAATACCCGTGTGGCCCGGGTCGTACAGTCGGTACAGCATCGCAATAGCTTCCTGGACCAAGAAGTCCTTCTGCTCTTCGTTGTCGAACTCAAAGAGGTTCAATCCGACCGGGTTGTTCATGTCCCCTGGCGAGAAGTAGATCACGTCCTCGACACGCTCTTTTGGAACCATACCAAGCAGCTTCTCTGCTGAGTCACCATGCGGATCAACAAACGCAAAGCCACGACCGTCCAGCATGTCCTGCAAAGCAAGGTTCTCAAGCAAGCCTGACTTACCAGTACCAGTCTGACCAATGATGTAAGTATGACGACGTCTGTCGGTTTGACTTAGGCGGATTTCTTTCTTTACACCCCTGTAGACGTTGTAACCCAGCAGCAAACCTTCGTTCAGCATCTGGCTTGGACCGTCCACTTGCTTTGATGCCTGTCGTTGTAATTGTGACGTCGGCGTATTGCGCTGGTCTGGGAAATGGAAGATAGTCGCCAACTCAACGCTGTTGAGGATATTGTGTCTAAATTCCTGCGGGAAGAACCGGAAGATAAATGCCGTGACAAAACTTTCGATATTCTTGGCCGGCGTGAACTTAAAGCCGTTCTTACCCGGAGCATCAAACAGCGCAAATGCTGCAACGAGATTCTTAAGGATGGCCTGTGACCTATTTGCGGTATTAGATGACGCAATCACGCGAATGAGGACTTCATATCCTGGGTGTCGAGTCTTCTCCTCCAAGGCATCAACGGTAGCCTGTTCCAGTGCAGACAGCTGCCTTTCTTCTGGCTTCAAGTCTTGTGCTTCAGGCGGCTTCCAGAGCGCGCCCAGGAGACTCTTCATGTCTGCCGTGCCAGCCTTGCCCTTGTCCTTGCGGATCTTTGTCGCAAGCAATAAGGACTTCTTACCCCACTTCTCGTTAGCCGGGCGCATGAGGATCTGAATGGCTGCGCCGTCTTCTTGAGTGACAACCGCCAAAGCGCTCAAGATAGCCTGCATGGCGTCACGCTTGCTGTCTTGGTAGGTTGCAATTGGATAGCTAAACTCGCGCTTTAACGTAAGCTCGCCGCCAATTGTGCCGCTGATCTTACCTACCTGACTGAAGATGTTGTGCTCTTCGGCTTCTTCAAGCGTTGCACTCGGGTAGGCGGCCACGACCGCTTGCTTCACAACGTCTACAAGCACCAGTGGTACGACGACGTAATAATGGATAAGTCCTTTTGTAGCAACAACTTCAAACGTTATGTGGCGCTGGCCATATACGCGTGTCTTGAAGCCCTTTGTGGCCGTGCTGGCCACGATGTTGTACATAATCTGTGCTTGCGAGATCGCCTCGTCGGTCACGTCGCGTGCGTCACGGCTACCAACCTCAATGTCGTCGCTCGTAGGCGGCAGATGAATCAACAGAGGAACTGTCTTGAGGCCACGCTCGTAGTTTTTAGCCTCGCGTGTAATGCGGCGGTACTGCCAATATGCCACATAGAGGAATAGAGCCAACAGTACTCCCCCTATGAAAAACCCAATTAGTACCCCTGCGCCCATAACCTTGCCTTATTCGTTAGGTAGTTTAACGTCCTTGCCGTACCGCTTCTTTATATAGTCGGCCTGCAACTTGCTAACTTCTCTCTCTTGAGTATACGGATCACTCTTGGTCTGCTGAATGATTTTCTTTGCCTTATCTACCCACTCCTTCTCAATGAGGTCGTCGTCTGCTGCAACCAGTGGATTACCAGTCTGCGGCTGAACAGATGGTGCTGCTTGAGCCTGACTTGGTGCCGGCAAGAATGGCTGCGCAGGAGCTGCCGGCACAACAATAGGGTCAGCAGGCGTATGCTGCTGGACCTCTTGCCGCTCGGTAGAGTTAGGCTGGACCTCAACATTGTTTGGTTGAGGTGCCCTCTCGGGACCTACTGGCTGCACTTCTTGCCTTTGGTAGCCGCCCATCTCAGGAGACGGACCAGGCATAGGTAGTTTTGGCTCCATAACTAGTTAAATTGTAACACAAATCATAAGCATGTAACTGATTATGCTAGCGTCGTTTGACGACATAAAAGCATGCCAGCCCCACAAGACAGAACACGAGCACAAAGTCCTTGAGTTCGAGCTGCCCGATAGAGTTCAACGCCAACAAAAAAACTGGCGCAAAAGCAATTATGCTCGCCAGATAATACATCTTTCGCCTCGACGTTGGTTGGATGGTTACAAAATACGCCAGAAGCATCATCACTAAAGTCAGCAGCAGGTATAAGCTGCTGGAAATAAATACATACACAAGTCCGAAGACAAGCAAGATACCCGCCGGCCCAACGTCCAGAGGATTGGTTCTGTTTAACAGAACGGTTAGCCCCACAAAGCTCAAGATTGGTAAGAGGTAAGGAAGATATTTCTTTAATTGCGATTTTGTCTGCTGCATAACTACCCCCTATTATGCCAGGCACGCGTCAATTAAAAAGTGCCTGAGCGAGAAATCCGCTCCTATATGTTAACTATTTAGCGTTTCTCGCTCGAGGCTGACTGACCGCTCTCCATAAAGAGAGCGACGAATGAAGTGTGGAGTGGATGGCCGACCCTCTCGGCAGGCCTCTCCCTCCAAGTTCGCCACTTAGTGAAAGCACCGACTGCCAATGCAGATCTTACCGCTAAGCACCCGGTGCTTTCACTAAGTGGACTTACAACTTAAGTAATGTGCGAGCTTTTATTTTGATACGTTTTTGTTTTCTAAAAGCTTATGTTCAATGTAGCACGGATAAACGCTTATGTCAATAATTACAACCAATTGATACGTTGTAATATGGACATGTTTACTCAGTTAATGACGCTGATAATGAATGCAAGTTGTTATTTTTACATATTCAATACTCAAAATTTATAAGCTCCATTAACACCTTCAAACACACACCCAGAGCATGTGGCTTTGTTGCCATAGATGCGCAAACAACGCCTATTTAACGAACAAATTTAAAACGCATACGGCGCGTATAACGTCCGCTTGTTGTCAGTTTCCTGACGCCAACAAATCGACACCCGAACGCCAAAGTACGCGGCTCGCAAAAGCTCGCATTACAAACGCAGTCAAAAATTAAACACCACACGCTCCCAGCCAATAGCCATGGGGATTAGCTAGGCGCCAAAGACCGCCTTCGTCAAACGAACCTGCCCTACCGCAAAACAGCATCAGCCCCAACCTTTAAAAAATATCGCTATCCTCACTCCCCCATTTTCAACAATCTAGTCAGGCTCATACTATGCGGCAGTGAACCGCCCATGGGACTCCATCTTGTCACTCGATACGGCATTTTTAAGTTTTCCACAGAATTTATTCAGGCCAAAAAAATGTGTTGACAGCCATAAGCGGTGCTACTAATATAGGGGTAGCACTTGAATAAAAAAAGTGCTCAAAAACAAAAAACGAAAATCACTAACAACGGCTTCTCGCAGGCCGTTGTTTTTTATTTACTGATCTATACCACCCCAAGAGACTGCAAACAAAAATAACCCAGCAAATGCTGAGTTATTTTTGGTGGAGCTGCGGGGAATCGCACCCCGGTCCGTCTGGTCACCCGTCCTCGATCTACAAGCTTAGGACATTTGATCGTTTTAACCTTGGCTTACCTAGACAATGCCCAACAAAGCGCGCCAAGCCTACGAATGAATGTCGACGATTCGCTTCGCAGCCACGAATCATCCAAGCCAAATGAGTATGACATCACCCTGCCCTATTTGGCGTCGGGCCGGTGACGGTCGCTAACTTAAATTAAGCAGCAACTGGTGCGAAAGCTGGAGCGCGGAAAGCGTCAGCTACTCGCTGTACAAATGACTTTGCAGTTATTTGTGTGAACGTTAACGCCCGTTCAAACGACTTGCGTGAGTGACAGATGTAAAAATCCAAACGTCGAAGCTAATGTCAGCCCCTCGTTAACATAAGTATTATAACATACTTGCGCTTTTTAGGCTAACAGTGCTTTACTTGCGACCATCATGACAGCGCACATCCATTCCGCCACAAACTTGGGGTACGAAGGCAGACTTATTGATGTTGAGGGCGATGCCAGCAATGGCCTGCCAGGCCTGCTCATCGTTGGCCTTGGCAACAAAGCCGTCGACGAAGCTAAAGAGCGTGTCCGCAGCGCTATCAAGAACTCAGGGCTCGAGTTTCCCAGAAAACGCATCACGATCAATCTCGCGCCTGCCGACCTGCCAAAGGACGGCTCCCACCTGGACCTACCAATTGCGCTAGCCATCCTAAGTCTCAATGGCCAAATCGACCACACCAAATTGACCGAGACGCTCGTCGCTGGTGAGCTCAGCCTGGACGGCACCTTAAAGCCCGTAAGCGGCATCATTAACCATGCCGAGGTCGCACGCCATCTTAAGCTCAAAAGCATCATCGTACCGGCCGAGAACGCCGACCAGGCAGCGCTTGTCCCCGACCTACAGGTGCTCAGCGCCAGAAATCTACGTGAGGTTTATCTCCACATCACGGGCGAATCTAAGCTCGCACCAGTCAAACGCTCGGTGCCACCCCTAACCGTAGAAGGTTCAGGCATCCGACTGGACGACATTTTTGGGCAATCGCAGGCTAAACGAGCCTTAGTCATAGCTGCGGCCGGCGGCCACAACGCGTTATTCGACGGACCGCCAGGGTCAGGCAAAACAATGCTCGCCCGAGCGCTCACATCACTCCTACCGCCACTAGACGAAGAAGAGATGATAGCCGTAACCAAACTTCATAGTCTCGCGGGCGAAACGCAAAGCAGCATTATCTCGAGCCGCCCCTTCCGATCGCCGCACCACAGCGCAAGTTCCGTCTCGCTCATTGGCGGCGGCAATCGCGCCAAACCCGGCGAGATCAGCCTGGCGCATAAAGGCGTCCTCTTTCTGGATGAGCTCCCCGAGTATCCTCGAGCCGTCATCGAAAGTCTACGTCAGCCACTTGAAGACAAAGTTGTAAATATTACCCGAGCTAATCACAGGGGTACATACCCCGCAGACTTTATGCTAATTGCCACGCAGAATCCCTGCCCGTGCGGCTTCGCCTCCGACCCCATCAAGCCCTGTAGCTGCTCTGCCGCGCAAGTAGTCCGATACCAGCAGAAGGTCTCTGGACCGCTGCTCGACCGAATTGACTTATTTGTATCGGTCTCCCCTGTCGACCACGAACAGCTACTCGAGAAAACAAGCAAAAGCTCAGAGCATCTGGTGGCGCAAGACGTGATAGCTCATGCGCGCAAACTTCAGCAGGCGCGACTCGGCTCAGGAAAGACAAACTCGCTCCTTACAAATGCCGATATCACTACAAAGGCTCACCTAACCAAGCCTGCAAAACTGCTCCTCGATAAGGCTGGAACCAAGCTCCACCTATCTGCTCGATCGTATTTCAAAATGATAAAGGTCGCGCGGACCATTGCTGACCTCGAGAAGAGCATTAGCATCGAACCCCACCACATCTCCGAAGCTCTCCAGTATCGCCCTCGCCGCAACACTACTGTTGAAATCGCATAGCATCTCTGGTAGAATGGGATGCGAAACCAATAACCCACGCTCAAGGAGTATTCTATTAGCAAATCAGTTCGGATCAACGAGGCAATCAGAGCAAGTGAACTTCGAGTAATTGGTCCAGACGGAGAACAGATAGGTATTCTGACTCGAGCAGAAGCACTTTTAGAGGCGGAACGCCACGAGCTTGATCTCGTAGAGATTTCACCAAGCGCCAACCCACCTGTAGCCCGCATCGTCGACTGGGGTAAATATAACTACCAGAAGACGAAGGAGATGCAGCGAAACCGTAAACATGCAAAAACCTCTGAGGTTAAGCAGATGCGGCTGGGTCTCAAAATCGGCGCTAATGATCTTGAAATCAAGCTCCGCAAGATTCGCAGCTTCCTGGAAGACGGCCACAAGGTCAAAATTATGGCGTTCTTCCGTGGTCGCGAGATGGCTCACCAGGAACTTGGATACCAGCTCCTCGAGCGAATCACCCAATCTCTATCAGAAGTCGCGGTTGTTGATCAAACACCACAGCTCGCCGGTAAGAACCTGAGCATAGTAGTAAGGAGTAATAACACCCATGCCAAAGCTAAAAACCCACAAGGGGACAGCGAAGCGAATTAAGCTCACCTCTAAGGGTAAGCTGCTTCGTGAGCGTGCCTTCGGCACCCACTTCCTCCAGAAAAAAAGCGCATCACGTAAGCGCGTTATCGGAACTAGTTCCGAAGTACGTGGCAAAATCGGTAAAAACCTTAAGCGCGCACTAGGAGCATAGGAAATGAGAGTTAAACGAGGCGTTACCGCCCGCGCTAAGCACAAGAAGATTTTGAAGGCCGCTAAGGGCATGCAACACGCTCGCACGAGCTCGTTCCGCCTGGCCAAGCAGGCCGTTATCCGTGCCTTGCAGTACGCATACCGCGACCGCCGCAACAAGAAGCGTGACATCCGCGCCTTGTGGATCACCCGCATCAACGCAGCAGCACGCGAAAACGGCACCACTTACGCTCAGCTCGTATCTGGCATGAAGAAGAACAGCATAGCAGTTAACCGCAAGGTTCTGGCTGAACTCGCCGTTAGCGAGCCTA